>JBFISV010000431.1:0-1518 GCA_041608415.1 Woeseiaceae bacterium | reverse complement strand
GGCACGGCGCACGTTCATGTTCAAGAGCGGCCTTGCAGCGCTCGTCGTCAACGATGTGGATACCGCGACACGGCGCGCCAATGAATACAAGGCGGCAACCGAAGCCGAGGGCACGGCGTTCGAGCGGCGCCGCATTTACGAGCTGTTCGGCTACCTGTCATCTTTCGACGGTGACACAGAAGGCGCCGCCGCGAATCTCGCCAGGGGCGACCAGTACAATCCGGTCGTGCTCTACTGGTCCGCCGTCGCGCAGCGCGACCTCGGCAACCGGGAACGAGCCATCGAGCTGGCCTCGCGGGCGGCGAACCGCAATACGCTGGCGCCGTACCTGCCGTTAGTGCGTGCGGAAGCCTTGCAGTTACTCGACGAATTGCGGGCCGGTGAGGCTGAAGCGCAAATCGCCGATACGGAATGAAGCCTGTTTTTCGCAAGCGGGAAGTCCGCGGCAACGGACCCGGCATTTGTTTAGCCGCGCGGGATTTCGACCCCGATTTGTAACTTGCAGGCTAGCGGCAGGCCGTCGGCAGGTGCTTGGCTTCGATGACGCCGCCGCTGGCGCATACCCAGGACACGCTGCCGATGTCGTCGCTGGCGGTCATCGTGAGCGTCTCGCCCGAGATCTTGGCATTCGCGTCGTTGCCGTACAGCATCGTGACGACGTTGCCGGCGACGGTAACCGAGGTCACGTACTTACCCTCGATGTCGGTCGGGTCGGCGAGCGCCGCCTCCGCGTTGTCGGCCGGGAACGTCCCGTTTTCCTGGAAATACTCGGCGACCGCCGTCTTGGCGCCGCTCGCGAGGTCGATGCCTTCGGCGATCTGGCCGCGAACGGCGTAATCGAGGTACATGGGGACCGCAATCGCCGCCAGGATGCCGATGATGGCGACGACGATCATCAGCTCGATGAGCGTGAATCCCTTCTCGCTGTGTTTCATAGTGTGTCCCTTCAACCGCCTGCGCATTGACGCCTGATACCCGCGCAGTTTTACAAATACGAGGAGCGGCATCGTTGACCCGCGTCACACGCTGGCGAAGGCGGGACGCTGCATTATGTCGAGTTGCAGCCAAAACGGGGACAGAGTCTTGGGCCTCGACGCGCAGTGTCGAAATTGCCTGCGTTTTCCCCGGCCGGCTTCGACGCATGCGCGCCCCGACCGCCGCGGCTGCGTCTATGCGCCCTGCAGATCGTCGATGATCGGGCATTCGGGAACGTCCGCGCCCGAGCATTTTTCGGCGAGAGCGCGCAGCGACCGCTCTATCTTTCGCAGGTCGCCGATCTTCGCCTCGATATCCTCGAGGTGCGCCTCAGCGATTGTTTTCACGCGCTCGCACGAGATTTGCTCGCCGTCCACGAGCGACAGCAGCTGGCGAATCTCGTCCATGGAGAATCCCAGCTCGCGGCTGCGGCGTATGAATTTCAGCCGGCCGGCCATTGCGGCGCTGTAGAGGCGGTGGCCGCCGTCTGTCCGGGGCGGTGGCGGCATCAGCGCCTGCTGCTCGTAATAGCGGATCGTCTCG
>JBFISV010000430.1:0-1520 GCA_041608415.1 Woeseiaceae bacterium | reverse complement strand
GGGGTGGCCGCGGGCTAGCGTTGGGTGCTGCTGGTCGCCAAGCGGCTAGCGTTCACGCTTGCGTCCCCGCCAGTATCCGGGCTTGCGCGGAAACGGGGCGATGGCCAGGACGATCAACTCGGTCGCCAGTTCCTGGTAGACGACCGCGAAGGGGAATCGCCGGGCGAAGACGCGGCGGGTGCCGTACCGGTACGGCGAGCCGATTTCGGGATAGGTACGGGCAAGCTCGACGGCTGCCTCGATCTCGCGGATGAACCGCTCCCCGAGACCGGCCGCCCGCTCCTCGTAGTAGGCCGCTTCGGCGGCAAGTTCGACTTCGGCTTCGGGGTGAAACCGCGCCGGCTTCACCGCAGCACGCGGCGCGCGCGGGCAAACACCTCGTCGGCCGGCACCAGCTTGACCGCACTCGCTTCCACTTCAGCGACGCGCTTGGCCAGTTCCGCGTCCCAGGCCGCGTCAACTTCCGGTGCAAGCTCGCCTTCGAGCGAGGCTAGCAGTTCCTGCGCGAGCCGCGCGCGATCTTCGGGCGCAAGCTGACGGGCGCGTTGCGAAAGTTCAGCGACGAGATCCGGCATGGCGGGGCTCCAGAGCTTCGCGGTCATCTTACTCGGCAGAGCCTTCGAGATGCGGCGCATCGCTACTATTGCGAACCCCTGTAGAGCAATGCGTGGTGATTCAGAAAGATTGTCAGGCGATGAAATCCAGAATCACCAAGTCTTCGGGCAACGTGTTCACCGACCTCGGCTTTGCGCCGGATGAAGTCGCCGTG
The DNA here is from genome assembly GCA_041608415.1 of Woeseiaceae bacterium. GTDB lineage: Bacteria > Pseudomonadota > Gammaproteobacteria > Steroidobacterales > Woeseiaceae > UBA1847. Next base: position 751 of record JBFISV010000430.1, on the reverse strand, counting down.
CTGACGCTGCGCGCGGAACTGATGGTCGCGCTGCGCAAGCTGATTGCGGCCAAGGGCTGGACGCAGGCGCAGGCGGCCGAAGAACTTGGCGTGACGCAGTCCCGCGTGTCGGACCTCGTGCGCGGCAAGCACGAGAAGTTCAGCCTCGACATGCTGGTCACCCTCGCCGCGCGGGCCGGCCGCACGGTCAAGCTGCGGCTGGCGGCCTGATCAGCACGGCGGAGAGTCATCCGCCCACACGGTCAATGCGCCGCACGTCCGGCACTTGGGGGTCCTGCACCGGCGCCGAGGGGTTGTCGATGTCCGGCGGGTACCGGTAGCCGATGCAGCGCGTTTCTACAGGTCGACCGGTTGCGCCGGCCAATCGCCGATCGGCGGAAAAGCCTCGCGCAGCGGCTTCAGCGACTTCAGCGTCTTGAGCAGCGAGCGCGGCGCCTTTGGAACAATGATCAGCGCCCTACCCTCCTTGCGGATCAGCGCTTCGTTGCCCGGCAGTTCGAGGTCACGCGGAATCCTGACCGCCTGGTTTCGGCCGTCGCGGAACAAGCACACCCTGCGTTCTGACTTCACTGGCAACCTCCGGAACCTTGGCCTATGCCGAGGCAAGTGTTAAGCCGCCGCTCGGACGCGGGTGAGTGCCCCGCCGGCCTAGTCACGCAACATCCAGCACCAGCCGCTTGCCGCACGCCTTGACGCAGCGACGCAGCGACGCAGCGTTGCAGCGCGAACCGCGCGGCGCGTAGGCGTGCAG
>JBFISV010000429.1:0-1541 GCA_041608415.1 Woeseiaceae bacterium | reverse complement strand
GCGTCATCATGGTCGGCGAGATCGGCGGCACCGACGAGGAGGCGGCCGCGGAATACATCGAGGCGAATGTCTCGAAACCCGTGGTTGCGTATATCGCCGGGGTCACGGCGCCGCCCGGAAAACGCATGGGGCACGCGGGCGCGATCGTCGCGGGTGGCAAGGGCACGGCCGCGGCCAAGTTCGACGCGCTCGACGCGGCGGGCGTTGCGACGGTGCGGTCGCCCGCGGAACTCGGCTCCAGGATGGCGGAGGTGCTGGGCAACTAGCGGGCCGTAACCCCCGGGTCCGCCGGGAATGAGGAGGCAGCGCGGCTGCGGTGCGAGAAGCCGCGGCCATGATGGCTGTCCGCAATCGTGGTCTTTTGACGTTGTGTGGCGGCTAAAATCGAAGTGATGAACTCAATCAGCAGCCCACCGGGCACCCACTCGGCCGACAGCGCATGAGTGACCGGATCACGATCGCGCTCGCCCAGCTCGACCTGGCCGTTGGCGACGTTTCGGGCAACACGGCCAAGATTCGTGACTATGCCGAGCGGGCGCGCGACGAGCTGCGCGCCGATCTCGTCGTCTTCCCCGAACTCAGCGTCTGCGGCTATCCGCCCGAGGACCTGCTCTTTCATTCGGGCTTGCGCCACGACGTCGAGAACGCGGTCAGGGAAATCCGCGATTCGGTATCCGGCATCCGCGTGTTGCTCGGATTTCCCGAATACGAGAATGGCAAGATCTACAACAGCTGCGCCGTGCTCTACGACGGCACGACGCTGGCTCGTTACCGCAAGCGCCTGCTGCCGAATTACAGCGTTTTCGACGAGGAACGCTATTTCGAGGCAGGCAAGAAAGCTTCCGTATTCGCAATCGAGGGCTTGCGTATCGGCCTCAATATTTGTGAGGACGTCTGGCAATCGACGCCGATGCGCGACAGCCGTTCCGCCGGCGCCGAATGCATCATCGCGATCAACGGCTCGCCGTACGAACTCGAAAGCCAGCAGCAGCGCGAAGCGGCCGTTCGCGCGCGCATCGCCGAGGTCGAAGTTCCCATGGTGTACGTCAACATGGTCGGGGGCCAGGACGAACTCGTGTTCGACGGCGGGTCCTTCGTCATGGACTCGGGCGGCGAAATCGTATTTCGCGCGCCGGCGTTCGAGGAAGGCCTGCACAAAGTCGTGTTACGCGCGCGGGCATCCGGCGTCGAGCCCGTTGCGGGGCCCGTCAGCGAATTTTTGCCGACCGACGCGAGCATTTACGGCGCGCTCGTGACCGGCACCCGGGACTACGTACTCAAACATCGCTTTCCGGGCGTCGTCATCGGCCTGTCCGGCGGTATCGATTCGGCGCTCGTGCTCGCGGTAGCCTGCGACGCGCTGGGCGCGGACATGGTGCGTGCCGTGATGATGCCGTTTCGCTATACCTCGACGATGAGCCAGGAGGATGCGGCCGAGCAGGCCGCCACGCTGGGTGTCCGCTATGACGTCATCCCGATCGCGCCGATCTACGATGCAATCGTCGCGCAACTGCAGGGCGTGTTCGCGGGCCGCGAGGAAG
>JBFISV010000428.1:0-1572 GCA_041608415.1 Woeseiaceae bacterium | reverse complement strand
TCGGGTATCGGCGCGGTCATGGTGAGTGGCGAACTCGCGAGCCTCGCGCCGGGCGAGTTCAACATCGTGCTCGGCTTCGAACTGGCCCGGGAACTCGCGATCGGCATCGGCGATAAAGTGACGGTCATACTGGCGCAGGGCAGGGTCACGCCCGCCGGCGTTACGCCGCGCACCAAGCGGTTCACCGTGAGCGGACTGTACCGGGTCGGCATGTACGAATTCGACCGGCGACTCGCTTACATCAATCTGTCGGATGCGCAGCGGCTCTACCGGCTCGGCCGGGCCGTTACCGGCGTGCGGCTCGCCGTGAAGGAAATTTACGAGGCGTCCGCGATCGTGCGCGAAGTCGCGTTGCAGCATAGTCCGATGGTGCTCGTCAGCGACTGGACGCGGCGCAACGTCAACTTGTTTCGCTCCATCCAGATAACGAAATCGATTCTGTTCGTGATCCTGCTGCTCGTGATAGCCGTCGCGGCATTCAATATCGTGTCGACCTTGGTCATGGTCGTCAAAGACAAGCAGTCCGACATCGCAATTCTGAGAACCATAGGGGCAAAGCCTTCGAGTATCGTGAAGATCTTTATGACACAGGGCGTCGTCATCGGCGTCACCGGCACGCTTGCGGGCGTCGTGCTCGGCGGCCTGCTCGCGTGGAACCTGGAGACCGTCGTGGCGTTTCTCGAATCGGCATTCGGCATCAAGTTTCTCGCGGCCGACGTGTATTTCATCAGCGATCTGCCGTCGGAGCTGCGCGTCGGCGACATCGTGCTGATCGCCTCGATCGCCCTCGTACTCGCGCTCGCATCCACCCTGTACCCGGCATGGATGGCGGCGCGGACGGCTCCGGCCGAGGCTTTGCGCTATGAATGAGACGATTGCGCCGGTCCTCGAGTGTCGTGGCGTCGCGCGGCGCTTCAGCGAGGGCGGCACCGTGCTCGAGGTTTTGCGGGACGTGAACCTGCGCGTCGCACCGGGCGAGCGCGTCGCCATCGTCGGCGCCTCCGGTTCCGGGAAGACGACCTTGTTGCAAATCCTCGGCGGTCTCGACAGTCCGGACGACGGAGAGGTTTACGTCGGCGGCGAAGCGATGCATGCGGGCGACGAAACGCGGCGCGGCGAATTACGCAATCGCTTTATCGGTTTCGTTTACCAGTTTCACCACCTGCTGCCCGAGTTTTCGGCCCAGGAAAACGTGGCGATGCCGCTCTTGATCCGGCGGCAATCGAAGGAGGCCGCGATGGCGGCCGCAGGCGACCTGCTCGAGCGCGTGGGGCTCGGTGAGCGGCTGCGGCATAAACCGGGCGAACTGTCGGGCGGTGAACGACAGCGCGCGGCCGTTGCGCGGGCCTTGATCACGCGGCCGCAACTGGTGCTCGCCGACGAGCCGACCGGCAATCTCGATGCGGGCAATGGCCGGCACGTCCTCGGCCTGATGCTGGATCTGAATCGCGAACTGAAGACGAGCCTCGTCATCGTCACCCACGATCACACGATTGCGGAGCAGATGGATCGCGTGCTGGTCCTAGAGAACAAGCAGCTTGGCCGCTTAGTTCAACCTGACTGACGGTCGCG
>JBFISV010000427.1:0-1583 GCA_041608415.1 Woeseiaceae bacterium | reverse complement strand
GCAATGAATGGCGCCATGAGGGTTCGAATTCCGGCACGCGCCCGGCCGTGTCAAGCGCGGTTCGGGCGGCACATCTGCGGCGATGAAACTGACCTGACGGTTTGGGTCGCGGCGGCGCTCGACGCGGCCGGTCAACCGGCCGCCGCAGGGGCGCTTCGCGAACCGTCGGCAGCGCGGTATGAGCGACGAACGAACGCCTCGTTGCGCAATTCGTCCTTGATTATACGCACGCCGCCAAGCAGAATGGCCCCCGTACTTTGGCACGTAAAAACAAGGCCTTACAAGCGACTATGCACCTTCAGCTCGATCTCCTGGGCGGCATGGCCGGGGACATGTTCATCGCCGCCGCGCTCGATGCCTGGCCCGAACTGGGCGATGCAACCATCGCCAGCATCCGCTCGGCGGGAGTATCCACGGACTGGGACATTTCCGTCGCGGACTTCGCCGACGACGTTTTTTCCGGTCGGCGCTTTTTGATTCGCGAACCCGACAGCCACGATGCCATGCACCACCACCGCTACGCGGACATCGTAAAACGGCTGCAAAGCTCCGGGCTCGGTGCGAACGTCCGCGATCGCGCCGTCGCAATCCTCGAGTTGCTGGGGTCCGCCGAGGCGGCGGTACACGGCGTGGATTTGGCTGAGGTCACGTTTCACGAAGTCGGTGCCTGGGATTCGGTCGGCGATGTCGTCGGCGCGGCCTTCGTGATCGAATCGATCGCGCCGGCCTCGTGGTCGGTGGGGCCGATACCTCTCGGCGGCGGCCGGGTCGACTCGGCGCATGGTCCGCTGCCCGTGCCGGCGCCGGCCGCGGCATTGCTGCTGCGGGGGTTCACGCTGATCGACGACGGCATCCCGGGCGAACGGGTCACTCCGACCGGCGCGGCCATCCTGCGGCACCTGGCCGAGGACCTGGGAATGCCGCCGCCCTCGAACCCGACGCCTATGGCCTTGAGACGGGTCGGCACCGGGTTCGGCACCCGCAAGCTCGCGGGCATCAGCAACATTTTCCGGCTCATGGCTTTCGAATATGCGACCCATGCCCGAATCGACGACCAGGTCGGAGTGATAAACTTCGAGATCGACGATCAGACAGCGGAAGATCTCGCCCTGGGCCTCGACTCGCTGCGCGATTCGTCCGGCGTCCTCGACGTGCTGCAGATGCCGGGCCTCGGCAAGAAAGGGCGCATGATCGTCCACGTGCAGGTACTTTGCCAGCCGCGGGCATTGCGGGACGTCATCGACGCCTGTTTTCTTCAGACGACCACGCTCGGGCTGAGGTGGGGCGTAGCGGCGCGGGCGACACTCGAGCGTGACATCGTGCGAAACCAGACGGGCAAGAACATGGACGACGAAGCGCTGCCGGTGAAACTCGCGCGGCGTCCCGACGGAACGCTGAGCGCGAAGACCGAATCGGACAGCCTCCGCGGGTACGGCGGATACGTACGGCGCGAGGAACTCCGCAGCGGCGCCGAACGCTCTGCTCTGACGACCGGCAGCCCGGACGACTAGGGAGACTCTGATCAATTCGCGTCGCACACGACGAATGGTCGTCGGGCAAGGTAAGGCGCGAGGAGCGACCTG
>JBFISV010000426.1:0-1613 GCA_041608415.1 Woeseiaceae bacterium | reverse complement strand
GAGACCGTGACCGGCGCCACGCTCGCGCGCTACCCGGGCGGCAAAGGCGCGAACCAGGCGCTTGCGGCGCGCCGTCTCGGCGCCGGCGTCAGGCTGATTGCCTGCGTCGGCGACGACGCGGCCGCGGCCGAAGCGCTCGCGCTCGTCAGGGCGGCCGGCGTCGACCTCGATCATTGCATCGTCCACCCCGACGAGCCGACGGGCGTCGCGCTGATTGCCGTCGCGCCTTCGGGAGAAAATCATATCGTCGTCGCGCCCGGCGCGAATGCCAGGCTGTCGCTCGACGGCTCGGAGTTGCCGCGCGCGGATGCGTTGATCTGCCAGCTCGAAGTGCCCGCAGAGGCGATCGCGCATGCGGTGGAACGCTTCGAGGGCTTCGTGTGCCTGAACCTCGCGCCGGCGCGCGATGTCGACGAGCGCATACTGGCCCGCGCCGATCTCGTCGTCGTCAACGAGACCGAGTCGGCCTGGTACGGCGATCGGCTGTCGGTGTGCGACGGCTTTATCGCGACCACGTTCGGCAAAAACGGTGCCGAGCTCAGGAAGGGCGGAGTCGTCATTGCAAGGTCGGATGCCTGCGACGTCGTTGCCGTCGACACGACGGGCGCCGGCGACGCGTTTACCGCTGCGCTGACGGTGGCGCTGGTCGATGGCATGCCGCACGCGACGGCGCTGCGATTCGCCTGCGCCGCGGGCGGCGCTGCGACGACGAAACGCGGAGCGCAGCCCTCGCTGCCTACGCGGGCGGAGGTGGAATCGATCCGCTAGTGCCCGAGCCGGGCCGTGCGGATATTTCAGGAGGTGAGCCGTGTTACCAAAATTGAAAGGCATCGATCACGTGCACGTCTACGTCGCGAGCCGTGAAGCCGCCGAGAAATGGTACGCCGACGTGCTGGGGTTCACGCGCGTCAAGGCGCTCGAGTCCTGGGCCGTGCCCGGCGGACCGCTGACGCTCGAGGACGCGGGCGGTAACGTGCATCTCGCATTGTTCGAGCGCGGGGATAACGACGGCGGGACGGCGATCGCGTTCGGCGCGACGGGCGACGAGTTCCTGGGATGGAAGGCGCATCTCGAAGCCCACGGGCTCGCGCTTCGCGTGACGGATCACAAACTCGCGTACTCGCTGTATTTTTACGATCCCGACGACAACATGCACGAGATCACGACCTACGATCACGAGCAGGTGCGCGAATCGCTCGCGGGTTCAACGTAAGCGAACGGCCGGCGATATCACGCCGAGTTTCGATTCCGTGCAAGGTCGTAGCAGGAGCCGCATAACAGCGATACGCCCGCGTAATCTTCGGTCGTATCGTTCCATTCGCCGCCGTGCCTGGCGAGAAACTCGTTGCAGGCGCTGCACCATGCATCGGGACGGGGGTCGGTCGTATCCGTGGCCTGCCAGAAACCGCAAGTCGTATTCTGTCGGAGTCCCTCGATGATGTGCCGGCAGACGAAAGTAGCCGGCTGCAGACCGTGTATGGAACAGTCGACGCGTCCGTCACGCGGTTCGTGGATGGCCATGGTGCCCGGCCACGCCGACCGATCGAGCCGGTGGACGACGCAGTCGTCGTTGCCGAAACGTCGGCGCTCGATTGCCCCGAATCCGAGCCGTT
>JBFISV010000425.1:0-1614 GCA_041608415.1 Woeseiaceae bacterium | reverse complement strand
GCGCTCGAACTCGCCGGGCGCGCCGCACACGTCACGCTCGTGCACCGGCGCGACGAGTACCGCGCGGCGTCGGCGTCCGTCGAAAAAATGCGCGCACTGGTCGCCGCGGGCCAGGTCGCCGAGATTCCGAATGCCAAAGCGGCATCCATCGAACACGATGACGGCAAAGTCGTGAACATCGTGATTCAACCCAAAGACTCCGAGGCGATTACATTGCCCGCCGACCACGTGCTCGTTTTCTTCGGCCTGGCGCCGAAACTCGGCCCTATCGCCGAATGGGGCCTGGACATCAATCGCAAGACGATCAACGTCAGTTCCGAGACGTTCGAGACGTCGCAGCGCGGGATTTATGCCGTCGGCGACATCAACTATTACCCCGGCAAGAAAAAACTCATCCTGTGCGGCTTTCACGAGGCGGCGCTCGCAGCCTTTGCGATCAAGCAGCGCCTCGAACCGGGCAAGAAAGTTCATTTGCAGTACACGACGACGAGTCCGATCATGCACGAGCGCCTCGGCGTGCCAGACTAGCCGCTCGCGTCCTCCGCATTTACCGGGATGCTGCTACCGGAACTCGTGGCCGCACTGTGGGCACCGGGTTCGCGAAGACGCGTTCGTTTCCTCCGTGCGCAGCAGGATTCGCGCCTCTTCATCGCTGAGGCCGAAGCCTTCGGCAGAGTCCTTGAGCTGATCGAGTTCCACGGCCGATACGTCTCCGCTTGCCAGTGAGTCCTTGACCTGCAGCCGATACAGGGCGCGCCGTTTAAGCAGCTCCTGCGAAAATCCGGAAGCGAGAATACCGGCGGGAAGCGCAACCATGCCGACACCGGCCACCGTGATGAGCAGACCGAATATTTTTCCGAGCGCCGTGATCGGCACCATGTCCCCGTATCCGACGGTCGTCAGCGTGACGGCCGCCCACCACATCGCTTGCGGGATGCTCTGGAAGGCATCGGGCTGCGCCTCGCGCTCGATAATGTACATGCCGCTTGCGGCAAGAATAATGATGATCAGCATCACGAACAATGACGACACGACCGTCGCCGCCTCGTTACGGATGACCGTAAGCAGCAGGTCCATTGCCGCGGAATGGCGACTGAGTTTGAACACGCGCAGCAACCTCAGGCTGCGGAAGATACGCGTGTCGACGTCCGTAAAAGCGCTTAAGAAGAACGGCAGAATGGCGACCAGGTCGACAATCGCCATCGGCGTCCCCGCATAGCGCAGGCGCCCGCGCCAGCCGGTACCGAATTCGCGGTTCTCGACGGACACCCACACGCGGGCGGCGTACTCGACCGTGAAGATCGCGATCGAAATCGCTTCGAAGAAATCGAACCAGGCCGCATACTCGGCATAAATCGCATCGACCGACTCGAGAATCACGGCCACGACGTTGAGGACTATGACAATCAACAGCACGCCGTTGAGCCATCGCCCGGCGGCGGTGTCCGCAACCTCGAGTACGCGATACGCGCGTGCCCTGGGGCCAGGTGTCGTCAATGCGGGAAGCTTGTCGCTGTCAGGCGTCGTTTCCCTTCGCGGCAAGATAGAGTCCCGTCACGAGCATCAGGATCTGGAACTCCATACCACCGTTCATCACGTTGAAGCCGTTTTTCG
>JBFISV010000424.1:0-1634 GCA_041608415.1 Woeseiaceae bacterium | reverse complement strand
GCGAATCCGCCGAGCGCGATGTGCCAGTACCACGGCATCGCGAACATCGGATTGCTGCTGTCCACGCCGCCGAACAAGAGCGCCGGTATGATCAGGCCCGCGAACACCGCGACGATGATGCGCCACGACGCAATGCCGGTATAAATGAGCATCGCGGCGCCGAACAGGCAGGCCGCGGCCGAGGTCTCGGCAATCGATCCCTCGATCTGGCCGAGGAACGCCTGGGTCCAGGTCACACCGCTCGCGACGACGCCGGGCATTCCGTCGATTGCCGCGACGGCGAGCGCCGTCGCACCGCTGTAGCCGTCGACGGGCACCCAGACCGAGTCGCCCGAGAGCTGCACGGGATACGCGAAGTAAAGGAAGGCCCGCCCGACGAGCGCCGGGTTCAGGAAGTTCTTGCCCGTGCCGCCGAATACTTCCTTGCCGATGACGACGCCGAAGCTGATGCCGAGTGCGACCTGCCACAGCGGAATCGTTGCGGGCAGAATCGCGGCATACAGGAGCGAGGTAACGAAGAATCCTTCGTTGACCTCGTGATTCCGGATTCCGGAGAACAGGATCTCCCAGAAGCCGCCGGCCGCCATCGTGACCGCGTAGATAGGCAGGAAATAGACCAGTCCGTGCACGAAATTGTCATACGCGCTCGCGGGATCGTAACCCGCGCCGGCGAGCGCCAGGAAAATACCGCGCCAGCCTTCGATGGATTCGATCCCGAGTGCCGCCAGTGCCGTGTTGGCCTGGAAGCCCGTATTCCACATGCCGATAAGAACGCAGGGCGTCGCGGCGAACACGACCATGATCATGACGCGCTTGAGGTCGAGTGCATCCCGGACGTGCGGCGACCCGCGCGTCACGTCGGCCGGCGAATAGAAGAGCGTATCGACCATCTCGTATATGGCGTGGAATTTTTCGAGCCGGCCGCCGCGTGTGAACAGCGGCTCGACGCGGTCGAGAAGTCCGCGCAGCGGCCGCATCAGCCGTTCGCCACTATTTCATCGAGGTTCATGCGCAAGAACGGCCCGTACTCGTACTTGCCGTTGCAGACGAAAGAACACAGCGCGAGATCCTCTTCGTCGAGTTCGAGGCAGCCGAGTTCGCGCGCCCGGTCGGTGTCTTCGACGAGCAGCGCTTTCAGCAACGGCGTCGGCAGGATGTCGAGCGGCATGACTTTCTCGAACGTCCCGATCGAGACCATCGCGCGCGGGCTGCCGTTCTGCGACGTCGTCAGCGGGAAGGCCGCCCGGCCGGCGAGGTGCGCCGCATAGGAACGCACCGCGGAGTATTTGCCGAAGCCCGGCCGCATCCACGACAGGAATTCGCGCGGGCTGCCTTCGCCGAGCACGCTGACCTGGTTGTGGTAGCGGCCGAGGTAGGCGAGCGTTCCCGATGCCCGGTGCCCGCCGAGCACCGAGCCGCTGACGATGCGCAGACGTCCGCGCGCGGTCTCACCGTGCAGCAGCTGAGCCGTGCTCGCGCCGATGCGCGTGCGCAGCAGCCTCGGTTTCAACGCCATCGGGCCGCCGAGCGCCACGATTTTTTCGGTTGCGAGACGACCGGTCGTAAACAGCCGGCCGATCGCGATGACGTGCTGGTAGCCGATGTGCCATACCGTCTTGCGTTCGCTGACCGGG
>JBFISV010000423.1:0-1638 GCA_041608415.1 Woeseiaceae bacterium | reverse complement strand
TTTGCGTCTTTCGATGCGAGGTGCAGCTGCAAGCGCAGCTCGTCGCGCCGCTGCCTGAGTTCCGCCAGGATGTCGTCGAAGTCGCTCATGTCGTTTTCCTCGCCAATGGGTCAGAGTAAGTCTGGTCGGTTAGAATTATAGCCGCAATTGGATCCGACCCCTTTTCGCAATTGGATCCGACCCCTTTTCCTCAGGAGCGCCCAGATGACGCGAAAAGTGACTCGCCGCGACTTTTTGAACGGCACGCAGGTCGCGATCGGGGCATCGCTCCTGAGTCCCTGGACCGAGCTCTTCGGCGCGGACGCGTCGAAGTTCGCGCTCGGCGCCGGTTACTACCCGCCCGCGAAGACGGGTCTGCGCGGCAGCCACGACGGGTCATGGGAGGTCATGCACGCGCGTGTCGCCGGCGCATCGTGGCCGGTCGGGCCGATCGAGGACGACTACGACCTCGTGGTCGTCGGCGGCGGCATCAGTGGGCTCTCGGCTGCACACTTCTACCGCCGCGAGAAACCGGGCGCCCGCATACTGATACTCGACAACCACGACGACTTCGGCGGCCATGCCAAGCGCAACGAGTTCGAGGTGGGCGGGCACACGCACATCGCCTACGGCGGCACCGAATCGATCGATACGCCGTCGGGCTACTCGGACGTCTCGAAGGCGCTGCTGTCCGATATCGGCGTCGACGTGCAGAAGTTCTACGAGTATTTCGACCAGGACCTGTACGACAAGATGGGCCTGACGTATGCGATCGCGTTCGATCAGAAGACCTACGGCGAGCGCAGGCTCGTCAGCGGTTACGGCAGCGTTCCCTGGCAGGAGTTTGCGGCGCGTACGCCGATGAGCGCGAAGGCGAAAGCCGACCTCGTGCGTGCGTTCACGGACGAGCGGGACTACCTGCCCGGCATGAGCCGCGAGGAGAAGATCAGGCTCCTGAGTTCGATCAGCTACCGCAGCTACCTCGAAGACTACGTCAAAGTCGACGAGCAGGTGCTCGAAATGTACCAGCGCTGGGGAATGAGCTACTGGTGCGTCGGCATGGACGAGGTGCCCGCGATTTATATCCTGGGCTACACCGATGGCGGCGGCATGCCCGGGCTCGAGCATACCGTCTCGCGGGAAGGCGGCCGTGGCGTCGAGCCGTACATCTTTCACTTTCCCGACGGCAACGCGTCGGTCGCGCGATTGCTCGTGCGCGCGTTGATCCCCGGCGCCGTGCCGGGCAGCACGATGGAGGACTGCGTCACGGCGCACGTCGATTACAGCATGCTCGATCGTGACGGCGCGCCGCTCGCCATTCGCCTCAACAGCACGGCGGTCGACGTTGCGCATACGCCGAACGAGAAGGCCGTCACGGTCACGTATCTGCATGCCGGCGTTGCGCACACGGTTCGTGCGCGGCACTGCATCATGGCCTGCTACAACAGCACGATTCCCTACCTGTGCGGCGAGCTGCCCGAGAAACAGAAAAACGGTCTCGCCTACAACGTCAAGGTGCCGCTGACCTACACCAAGGTCATGGTGCCGAACTGGCGCGCCTTCGCCGAGCTCGGCATCCGCTACGTCTACTACACGCGCGACTTCTTCAAGCAGGTCGAGCTCGACTACCCGGTCTCGATCGGCGACTACCGCTTCGGC
>JBFISV010000422.1:0-1649 GCA_041608415.1 Woeseiaceae bacterium | reverse complement strand
CGCGGCGGGACGCCGCTCCCACACAGGAACACACTGCGTTCGCGAGAATGTCGCGGCTGAAAGCGGCTCCCGCAATGCAAAAGCAAGACAAGTTGCCAGGCCTTGTGGGAGCGGCATCTTGCCGCGACGGCAAGGGCCGACCGGTATCGCAAGTTCGGTGGCGGCGGGACGCCGCTCCCACACAGGAACACACTGCGTTCGCGATGAGGTTGCGGCGGGAGGCCGCTCCTACGATTGCGTTGTCAGCATCAGGCGCTTCAGGCCGCGGAAGACGAAACCCGGGCGATACTGGGGCTCGCGCTCTGCCAGTGCCAGGTCAGGCAGCTCCTCGAGCAGTACGCGGAACAGCGTCGACAGTTCCAGCCGCGCAAGCTGCGAGCCTAGGCAGAAATGCGTTTCGGCGCCGAACGCAAGATGGCGGTTGGGGCGGCGGCGTATATCGAACTCGTCGGGTTTGTCGAAGGCGCCGGCGTCGCGGTTCGCCGAGCCGTACAACAGACCCACCGTCTCACCGCGCTTCAGGGAAACGCCGGCGAAACTGAAATCTTCGAGCACATAGCGGTGGAACATGTGCAGCGGCGATTCGTAGCGCAGCATTTCCTCGATGGCACCGGGCATGAGCTTGCTGTCGGCGCGCAGCGAATCCAGTTGCACCGGATGCCGCAGCAACGCCAGCAACCCGTTTCCCGATGCATTGACGGTGGCCTCGTGGCCGGCGTTGAGCAACAGCATGCAGCTCGCGATGAGCTCGTCGTGACTGCGCAGCAGGCCGCGGTCCTCGGCCGCGGCCAGTTCGCTGATGACGTCGTCGCGCGGACGGCCGCGGCGCTCGGCGACGATGACATCGACCATCCGGCCGAATTCGCGCGCCGCCGTTTCTGCCGCCCGCTCGTCCTCGTCGCTGCTGTCACGTTCGTACAGCCGCACGATATCGGCCGACCACGGGCGCAGGCGGTGGCGTTCGGCTTCCGGCCAGCCGATGAGTTCGGCAATCATGGTGACGGTCAGCGGAACGGCGACCGCGGCGAGAAAGTCGAATTCACGCTGCCGACGGGCATTGGCAACCAGGGAGCGGGCGACGGATTCGATTTTCGGCTTCAGGCTCAGAATGCGCGCGGGATTGAGTGCTTCGAACAGTATCCCGCGCAATCTGGAATGAGTCTGGCCCTCGTGTTCGAGCAGGTTGTCGGCGACGTAGCGCCGGTAGTGGGGCAACTGCGATTTATCAGGGTGTGCGGCGCCCGCGGGCGGATCGGATTCGAAAGCTCGGCCCAGTCGCCGGTCGCGCAGCAGCGACAGGATGTCGGCGTGGCGGCTGAACAGGACTAACCCCAGCTCCTCGCTGCGCAGCGCCGGGTCTTCGGCGCGCAGGCGTGCGTAGACCGGGTAGGGATCGGCGACAAACGCGGGATCGTAAGGCCTGAAGTAGTCAACCAAGATTGCGGCTCCGGGCGGGACGATTGCGACGTTCAATCCGTATGGTCGGAAGCACCGTTCAAGCCTGAGGCATCGGGGTTGCCGGTGCAAGCATGAAGGAACTGGCGAGCTTGATCGCAAATCCTTGTGGGAGCGGCCGCCAACGCAAGCGCGGTCGCGGCGGGACGCCGCTCCCGCACTGGAACAGCGCATTCGCGAGGTCGGTCGCGGCG
>JBFISV010000421.1:0-1650 GCA_041608415.1 Woeseiaceae bacterium | reverse complement strand
GGCTGTTCACGAGGCGCAATCTGCCCGTCACGGTGTTCGGCGTCGCGATGGCGCTCGAACGCAACCCGGCCGCGGTGGCGGCGATGCGCGCGGCCGGCTGGGAAATCGCGAGCCACGGGTATCGCTGGATCGACTACCAGGATGTCGACGAGGCGACCGAACGTGAGCATCTGCACAAGGCGCTGGCAATCCATGAAACGGTCACGGGCGAGCGGCCGCGCGGATGGTACCTCGGCCGCTGCAGCGAAAATTCGCTGAGGATCGTCGCCGAAGAAGGCGGCTTTACCTACAGCGCCGACAGCTACGCCGACGATCTGCCGTACTGGGACACGCGCTGGGGCGAGCCGCAACTCGTCGTGCCCTACACGCTCGACGCGAACGACATGCGCTTCGCGACGCCTGCGGGTTTCAACTCGGGCCGGCAGTTCTTCGAGTACCTGCGCGATACCTTCGACGTCCTGTACGAGGAGGGCTCGCGCATGATGTCGGTGGGCCTGCACTGCCGTCTCGCGGGCCGGCCCGGGCGCACGGCGGCACTTATGCGCTTTATCGACCACATAAAGTCTAAACCCGACGTCTGGCTGGCGCGGCGCATCGACATCGCCGAACACTGGCGTGCCGCGCATCCGCCGGAGTCGCCGTGAGCAGCGCCGACTTCATGAAGCGATTCGGCGGCATCTACGAGCACTCTCCGTGGGTCGCGGAGCGCGCCGCGCCGCACATCGGCAGCGGCGCCGATTACGACCAGATCGCCCGGCTCATGGCAGACTGCGTCGATAATGCGTCGCGCGAACGCCAGCTCGCACTGATTCGGGCTCACCCCGACCTCGCGGGCAGGGCGCAGGTAGCGGGCACGCTGACGGCGGCCTCGACGGCCGAGCAGGCCAGTGCGGGACTGGATCAATGCACGCCCGTGGAGTACGAGCAGTTCCAGGCACTCAATCGGCGCTACCGGGAAAAATTCGGCTTTCCGTTCGTCATGGCGGTAAAGAACAGCACGCGGGCCGACATACTGGCGGCGTTCGAAGAGCGCCTCGGGAACGACTACGAGGCGGAGTTCGAAACGGCGCTCATCGAGATACACAAGATCGCCCGCATGCGGCTCGAAGCGTTGGGCTCGAGCGCGGGGCGACCTTGAGACTGCCGCAATGAAGAGATATGCATGAGTGACAATAAGGCGATGAACGAGCATCCGTTTCACGAGTGGATTCGCCTCGAGCAGCCGCGGCTGGGTACCCGCGTAACGTTCGCGTCCGACGAATTTTTCGGCGCCAAGGAACGGCTAATCGATCCCGCCGATCCGGTATTCATCGAGGGTAAATACGACGATCACGGCAAGTGGATGGACGGCTGGGAGAGCCGCCGCCGGCGCAAGCCGGGACACGACCACTGCATCCTGCGCTTAGGCATCGCCGGTGTCGTGCGCGGTCTCGACATCGACACGAGTCATTTCACCGGCAATTTTCCGCCGCAAGTATCCATCGATGCGTGTGTAAGCGACGACGACGTGCCCGGGGGCGAGTGGACGGAACTCGTCGGGAAAACCGACATCGGCGGCGATGCGCATCACTTCATTGCCGTCGACGACGAGCGCAGCTGGACCCACCTGCGCCTGAATATTTTTCCCGACGGCGGCATCGCACGCCTGCG
>JBFISV010000420.1:0-1656 GCA_041608415.1 Woeseiaceae bacterium | reverse complement strand
GACGCAGCCGCCGACGCCGATGACCATGCCGGGCCGGTCCTGCTTGAGCCGCTTCCAGCGGCCGAGCTGGGAGAAGACCTTCTCCTGGGCTTTTTCGCGAATCGAGCAGGTATTGAGCAGCAGCACGTCGGCTTGCGTTTCGTCGTCGGTCGGCTCGAGACCGCAGCCGCTTAAGAGCACGTCGAGCATCTTCGCCGAGTCGTACTCGTTCATCTGGCAGCCGTGGGTCTTGATGAAAATTTTACCGCCCATTGCGTCTATTTTAGCGAAAAGCGGGGAACATACACCTTGTTTGGCCGGGATTCCAGTGGTTTGTGCGGCCCTTCGCCGGCGGCGGATCAGCCACTGGGGCCCGGGTAGCGGATTACGTTGTCGGGCTTTTCGCGAACCGCCGCACGCCGTTCCTGCACCAGATCGGCGACGCCGCACTGCGGCGTGAAGCCCTTGACCGCCTCGACGAGCAGCGCGCGGCTGCGTTCGACGTCGTGGGTGTTGACGGTTTCCTCGAATTGGGCGATGAAAGCTTCGATTTCGTTCCAGCCGAGACTGTCTTCGTTCGCCGTCATGATTAGCGGATGTTGCGTCGGCGATACGTTTTCACCAATCAGGAGTTCTTCGTAGAGCTTCTCCCCGGGACGCAGGCCGGTGAAAACGATCTCGATGTCGCCGTCAGGATTGTTCTCGTCTTTGACTTCGAGGCCGCTCAGGTGAATCATGCGTCGAGCCATTTCGAGAATCTTGACCGGCTCGCCCATGTCGAGCACGAACACGTCCCCACCCCGCCCCATCGCGCCAGCCTGGATCACGAGCTGCGCGGCCTCGGGGATCGTCATGAAATAGCGGATGATCCTCGGGTCCGTAACCGTAACAGGGCCGCCGCGCTGGATCTGCTTGCGAAATAGCGGCACGACCGAGCCCGACGAATCGAGCACGTTACCGAAGCGCACCATCGTGAAACGGGTCTTGCCACCGCCCTGCTTCGCGAGTCCCTGCAAAATCATCTCGGCGAAACGCTTGGTCGCGCCCATCGTACTGGTTGGGCGCACGGCCTTGTCGGTCGACACCAGCACGAAGGTCTCGACGCCGGCATCGATCGCTGCGCGCGCCGCGCGATAGGTGCCGATGGCGTTGTTTAGCACCGCCTCGGACGGATTGCGCTCGACCATCGGCACGTGCTTGTAGGCAGCGGCATGGTAAATAGTCTCTACGCCGAAGGCTTCGCAAACCGATTGCAGCCGTTCCCGGTTGAGGATCGACGCCAGGATCGGCACGATGCTTTCCTGCGGCGCATCATCTGCGCGTCGCATTCTCTGCCACAGATGGACCAGTTCGTTCTCGATCGAGTAGAGGTCGTGTTCGCCGCGCTCGTAGAGGATTAGCTTTTGCGGGCCGATGCGCACGATCTGGCGACAAAGTTCGGAGCCGATGCTGCCGCCCGCGCCGGTCACCAGCACGACCTTGTCCTTGACATTGGCATTGAGCAGCGGCAGGTCCGGATCGACCGGGATCCGGCCGAGCAGATCGAGCACGCCGACCTCGCGCACGTCTTCGACCTTGACCTTGCCACTGGCGAGGTCGCTCAGGGCCGGCAGGGTCGTGACGTGTACCGAGTAAGGCTCCAGTTTCGAGATGATCTGGCTTCGCTTCGCTCGCGAT
>JBFISV010000419.1:0-1660 GCA_041608415.1 Woeseiaceae bacterium | reverse complement strand
TCAGCAACGTGCTCGCACGCCTCGACGCTGGCGAGATCAGCCGCGAATCGGCGAAGGACACGTTTCAACGGCTGTAAGCGGGAATGCAGCCACCGCAGGTCGGTCCGCAAAATTTGGATTAATTTGGCGTAAAAGGGTTAGAATTGCCGCCATCGTCGGCAATCTGGCTAAAAACGACTATAAATGGCGGCGTTTTTGCTGATCAACGGCCCGAACCTCAACCTGCTCGGCACGCGAGAGCCCGAGGTCTACGGCGCTGCACGTCTCGGCGACATCGAAGCCAGTTCGAAGGCGATCGCGGCCGAACTCGGCCATACACTCGACTGCTACCAGTCCAACGCCGAACACGAATTGATCGGTCGGATTCAAAAGGCGGCGGCGGACGGCACCGACTTCATCATTCTGAATCCCGGCGCTTTTACGCACACGAGCATTGCCCTGCGCGATGCACTGCTCGCCGTCGACATCCCGTTTATCGAACTTCACCTGAGCAACACCTTCGCTCGTGAAGAGTTTCGTCATAAGAGTTTTTTCAGCGACATTGCTCGAGGTTGCCTGTTCGGCTTCGGCGCGTACGGTTACGAGTTGGCGTTGCATGCCGCGGATCGCTGCGTGGCGGCCCAAGAGGAAAAATAATGGACATCCGAAAAGTCAAAAAACTCATTGAGCTGCTCGACGAATCCGGCATCGCCGAAATCGAAATCACCGAGGGCGAGGATGCCGTGAGGATCAGCCGTTTCGCGGCGGGCTCCGCAGTTGCGGCGGTCGCAGCACCGGTCGCCACGCCCACACCGCAGGCTGCGCCGCCGCCCTCGGGCACGGCCTCGACACCGGCCGCGCCCGCCCCGGCCGCCGAGCCGGAAGAACTGGGATACGCCGTAACGTCGCCGATGGTCGGCACGTACTACGCATCCGCGTCGCCGGGTGCGCCACCCTACGTGCAGGTCGGGGATCGGGTCAAGGAAGGCGACACGCTCTGTATTATCGAAGCGATGAAAATGATGAACCCGATCGAGACCGAGGTGTCCGGCGTCGTCAAGTACATACATGTGCAGAACGGCGAGCCGGTCGAATACGGTCAGACGCTGTTCGTCATCGACCAGCGTGCGGGCGCCTGATCGAGTGGCCGCCTGATGCTGGACAAGGTCGTTATCGCCAATCGCGGTGAAATCGCGCTACGCATCCTGCGTGCCTGCCGGGAAATGGGCATCAAGACCGTGGCCGTTCACTCGACGGCCGACACCAATCTCAAACACGTGCTGCTGGCGGACGAAACCGTCTGCATCGGCCCGCCGCCCTCGACCGAGAGTTACCTGGACATGCCCGCGATTATCAGTGCGGCCGAGGTTACCGATGCGGTGGCAATACATCCGGGCTACGGCTTCCTGTCCGAGAACGCGGACTTCGCGGAGCGCGTCGAGACCTCCGGCTTTACGTTCATCGGCCCAAAATCCGACGCGATCCGCCTCATGGGCGATAAAGTGTCGGCGATCCGCGCAATGAAAGCGGCCGGCGTGCCCTGCGTGCCCGGCTCCGACGGCCCGCTGGGTGACGACCCCGACGAGAACATCCGCCTGGCACGGCAGATAGGCTACCCCATTATCGTCAAGGCCGCTGGCGGCGGCGGTGGCCGCGGAATGCGCGTCGTGCATTCGGAGGC
>JBFISV010000418.1:0-1690 GCA_041608415.1 Woeseiaceae bacterium | reverse complement strand
TAGAAAGTGAACGTGCCCATCAGCACGAGGAAGATCACGATGAAAACGTACGCGACCGGGGTCGCGAAGTAGCTGGTCAGCTCGCGGCGGAACAGGGCGGCGATGTTGCTCATACCTCGGTCCCCTCGGTGATCTGCCGGAAGACTTCGTCCAGCCGCCCGGTTTCGAGCTGAATGCCGTCGACCGGAAAATTCTGCCGGGCAACGAGATCGGAGATGTCGCGCCACGCGGCCGCGTCCCGGCTGCCGTTCGCGGCGATGGCCGTGATCGCCAGCCGGCTGCGCTCCGATTCCGTCTTTTTCACCGAGGGCAGCTGTTCGATTGCCGTACGTATCGCATCGAAGCTGTCCGCAGCCGCGACGTGCAGCCGCACCGCGTTGTGGTAGCGCGATTTGGCGGCGAGCGAATCCGGGGTGTCGTCGGCCAGGATCTTGCCGGCCGCGATGATGATTGCGCGACTGCAGACCGCCTCGACTTCCTCGAGGATGTGCGTCGAGATCACGATGAGCTTGTCGGCGGACATCGACCGGATGAGCTGACGCACCTCGTGTTTCTGATTCGGATCGAGCCCGTCAGTCGGCTCGTCGAGGATCAGTACATCGGGATCGTGCAGAATCGCCTGGGCGAGCCCGACGCGACGCTTGAACCCCTTGGACAGCGTGTCGATCGTTTGCGCGAGCACCGGGCCGAGGTGCAGCCGCTCGATCACTTCGTCGAGACGCTCTTCGCGTTTGCTGCCCGCGAGTCCGCGTATGTCGGCGATGAATTCGAGAAACTGGCGTGGCGTCATCTCGGCATACAGTGGTGCGCCTTCGGGCAGGTAGCCGATTCTCTTTTGTGCGGCCAGGGTGTCGCTCTGGATATCGTGACCACAGACGACGGCCGTGCCCGCCGTAGGCGCCACGAACCCCGTGACCATTTTCATGGTCGTCGACTTGCCCGCGCCGTTCGGTCCGAGGAAACCGAGCACCTCGCCCGCCTCGCAGCGAAAACTCAGCTTATCGACAACCGTATGCGGGCCGTAGTTTTTTGTCAGGCCGTTGGTTTCCAGCATTTTTTCAGTCGTAGTGGCCCGGCCCATTGCCGGAGCGGCTGCACGTTTTATCAAAAGGTTTTTCGCTGTTCAAGACGCGCCGGCGCGCGCGCCGGTCAGGCGGTTTGCAGCTGGTCGGCGTACGCGAACAGCGCCGCGGAGCCACCGGTGTGCAAAAACACCAGCGTCTTCGCCGCGCCGAACTCACCTTTCCCGATCAGGTCGATCAGGCCCGCGAGCGCCTTCCCCGTGTAGACGGGATCGAACAGCAGCCCCTCGAGGCGAGCCAGGAGCAGCACGGCATCGTTCATCGCCTGCGTCGGCCTGCCGTAGCCCGGACCTACATAGTCGCAGTTGGCGACGACGTCGCCGCGCGACACGACGCCGGGCGCGCCGATGAGGCGGGCCGTGTCGGTCGCGAGCGCATGGACTCGCTCTTCCTGAACGTCCTTCGGCGCATTGACGCCTATTCCGAGGAGCGGGATGTTGCTGTGCGTCGCCTTGAGGCCGACAACGAGCCCGCCCTGGGTGCCCGCGCTGCCGGTCGCCGTGACGATTTGATCGACCGCGAGCCCGCGGTCGTTCGCCTGGCTCAGGAGCTCCAGCGCGCAGTTGACGTACCCCAGTGCCCCGATCGGGCTCGAGGCGCCGCCCGGT
>JBFISV010000417.1:0-1700 GCA_041608415.1 Woeseiaceae bacterium | reverse complement strand
GAACAGGACTTCGCACCGCGCCACGGGCTCGACGCGATTTCGTTGCTCGACTGCTTGCGTCTCGACGAAACCGGCTTCCTGCGCATGATGGAGGGTTCGGCGATCCGCCGAATCGGCCACCAGCGCTGGCTGCGCAACGTCGTCATTGCGCTTGGAAATGCACCGCGCGATCCCCAGATACGGGAAGCCTTGCGGCGGGATTACGCCGCGCACAGCGACTACGTCCGACACCATCTCGACTGGGCGATCGCGCGCCAGGAGGATACGAGCCGATGAAACGGTGGCAGGAATTCGGCGGGCAGGCCAGCGGCCCGCTCGCGCGGGAAAATTTCATCTGCAGCGCCGACCAGCTCGGCCTGATCCTCGTGCGCGGAAGTGATGCCGCCGACTTTTTGCAAAACCAGCTCAGCAACGATATTTACCGCCTCGACGAAACGCGCTTTCAGCTCAGCAGCTACTCGACGCCCAAAGGACGGATGCTCGGCGTGTTCCGCGTCATCCGGGTCAGCAACGGCTACCTGCTCGCCACCGCACGCGCGATGGTGCTACCGCTGCTCGAGCGCCTTTACCGTTACATCCTGCGGGCCGACGTCGCGCTTGCCGACGCGACCGAATACTTTGCCCGCATCGCGCTGCAAACCGACAAGCCCGAGGTCATCGGGTCCGCTTCGCTGGCGCCAGAACCGGGGACGGCATTTCAGGACGACAGGATCGTTTCGCTGCAGCTCGAGCCGCTCGGCTCGCAACGGCGTTACCTCGTTTTCAGCCTCGACGCGGAAGCCGCGATTGCGATTTGGCAGGCGCTCGCCGAGCATCTCGGCGTGACCGGTTTCGCATCGTGGCGCCTCGCCGAGATTCGCGCCGGCCTGCCGACGATCTACCCCGCAACGGCCGAGGAATTCGTTCCGCAAATGGCCAACCTGGGGGCGCTCGACGGGATCAGCTTCGACAAGGGTTGCTATCCGGGCCAGGAAATCGTTGCGCGCATGCAGTATCTCGGCAAGCTAAAAAGGCGCATGTTCCTGGCGGAACTCGACACCGCCGAGCTGCCCCGACCCGGCGACGACCTCGTCGTCGGCGGCAAGTCGGAGGTCGACGGCAGCGGCAAGGTCGTCGATGCCGAATTCGATGCCGACGGACGCTGCCTGATGCTGTACATCGCGCAGATCGCGCGTGCCGAATGCGGCCAACTCGAATTACTACGGCAGCCCGGCGTCGCCATCCGCAACCTCGACCTGCCGTACCCGCCGCCCGCCTGATTCGCGCACCGGCGAAATCCGCAGCTCAATCTATACTCGAATTGATTTATTCACGGATTCGAAGCCCCCGATGAGTATCACCGCGGAATCGATTGTCGACGATCTCGAGAACGATCGCCTGCCGCTGCCGACCCTGCCTGAAGTCGCGCTGAGGGTGCGCGACACGGCCGCCGACGAAAATGCGTCGATCGCCGATGTCGCGCGCATTATCGAAACCGATGCCGCGCTTGCGGCGCGGATCGTGCAGGTCGGCAATTCGGCGCTGTATCGCGGCATTGCTCCGGCCGAAACCGTGCAGGCGGCGGCGATGCGCATGGGCCTCGACACGGTGCGCACGCTGGCGACGAGCCTGGCGATGAAGCAGCTGTTCCAGGCCACCCACCCGGTGGTCGACGCTTATTTGCGCCAGGTCTGGAAACAGAGTACCGAGGTTGCCGCGGT
>JBFISV010000416.1:0-1701 GCA_041608415.1 Woeseiaceae bacterium | reverse complement strand
GCATCAGTGTCGACGGCATCAAGGGCGTCGCGCCGATTCTGATCGCGAACCTCGACGGTCACGGCCGTTTCGTCGATGGCCGGATCATATCGACGGTGCAGCTCCGGCCGGCGGGGCCGTCGACAGATCCGCGCGGGCGCGCACTCGAACTGATGCGCGACCTGAGCATCGCGGACCTCGGCGAACCCGGCATTCGATTTCTCGCCGACGGCCGCATCGTTGCGGCGGAACGGCCGCCCGTCCAAGAGAGGACGTTCGACCCGGACAGTTACGGCGAGGGCGGACCGGCGGCCTGCAGCGAGGCCTGGTTCTGGCTGCTCGAATCCAGAATGTCCCCGGGTGACGGAGCGGGGCACGGCCCCGACATCGGTTCCGACGCGTGGAAGTCCACCGTGGCGCTAGAGTTCGGACTGGCGGACGATCCCGCGCTGCCGGCGGTCGATACCCGCGCCTGGTGTGATTACGTCGATCGCGTCTTGTTCAGTCGTCCGCGGTAATCGACTTGAAGTCGACGCCGAGCGAGCGCAGTTTACGGTACAGGTGCGTGCGCTCCATGCCGACGCGCTTCGCGAGCTGGCCGACCTTGCCGTTACAGAGCACGAGCTGTTGCTGCAGGTAGGCGCGCTCGAACTGTTCGCGCGCCTCGCGCAGCGGCAGCGCGAGCAAATCCTGCTTGACGAGCGGCTCGTCGACGCGGGCGCTGTCGCTGATCTCGGCTTCGACCTCTTCGAGCGAGATGTCGGCGTCGCCGCCGGCCAGCAGCAGGCGCCGAACCATGTTCTTGAGCTCACGCACGTTATCCGGCCACGGGTAATTGCGCAGACGATTCTGCGCCGCGACGCTGAAACGCCGAAACGGCAGGTCTTCCGAATCGACCAGCTTGTCGACGTAATAGTTCAGCAATTCGGGAACGTCCTCCGCATAGTCCCTCAACGGCGGCACCTTCAGGCTGAGGACCTGTAAATGCGAAACGAGGTCACGACGCAGTTCTCCGCTTGCTATTTTTTTTTCGAAGTCGGTGTCGATGCTCGCAACGACCCGGGCCTCGAGTTTTACCGCTTTGCTGCCGCCGACGGGACTGAACTCCCGGTCCTCGAGCGCGCCCAGCAGAATTCGCTGCGCCGCCGGACTCATATCCGTCAACTCCTCGATCAACAGCGTGCCCCGGCCCGCGCTTTCGAGGGCGCCCGTAACGATCTGGCCGTCTTTTTCACTGCCCAGGAGCTGTGCTTCCGCGTTGCTCTCGGTCAGCGACGCGGCGGTCAGGCTCGTGAGCGGTTCCGCGGCCCGGCGGCTCAGCGCGTGCATGTAACGTGCGAAGGCGCCGCGGCCGGCTCCGGGTTCACCGATCATCAGCGCGCTCGCATCGTGCCGGGCGTATTGCTGCACCTTTTCGCGCAGCGACTGCATCAGCGCACTGCGACCGACGGGGGCCAGCAATGTCGGCAACATGCCGCGGGCTTTTTTCGCCGTTGTTCCCGCGGCATCGAGTGCCCCCTCGACCGTGCGTAACAGTTTCGACAACGACAGGGGTTTTTCGACAAAATCGAAGGCGCCGAGCCGGGTCGCTTCGACGGCGGTATCGACCGTACCGTGACCCGACATTACGACGACCGGACACTTGAGGTCGCCTTTTTCGGACCACTCCCGCAGCAAGCTGATGCCGTCGGTGTCCGGCATCCAGATATCGAGCAGGACGAG
>JBFISV010000415.1:0-1735 GCA_041608415.1 Woeseiaceae bacterium | reverse complement strand
TTCAGTTTCTCGATGAGCGCGATGATCTGCGAGATCTGCTGCTCGGCCGAAATCCTCTCGTCGTTCAAGTCCTCCATCGTGTTCTTGGCGAGCACCAGGTTCTTGCGATGCTCGAGGATCTCGAACTCGAGGCGCGTCGTCTCCGCCTGCAACTTCTCGGGCGGCGCTTCTGATTCGTGAATGACCTGCGCATTGATGATCATGAAGAACAGGATGACGGCGCCGAAACCGCAGGACATGCAGTCGAGGAACGACATGCTGAAGACTTCCATCGGCCGTCTTTTTCTAGCCATTTGCGTCGTCCGTCCTGATCAACTGAAACTCGTAACCCGGCGATCCCACGCGCACTACGTCGCCGACCTGCAATACCGAAGAACCGTCGATACGGTGCCCGTTCAGAAACGTACCATAGCGGCTGTGATCTTCGAGCACGCATTGCCCGTTCTTCTTGAGCAGCGAGCAATGGCGACGCGAAACGCCAGGCATGTCCGAGGCGAGCGTGATACGGCGCGCTTCCTCTCCTTCCTGAGACCCGAGAACCAGCGCGGAATTCCCGATCGCGTAGGCCGTATGGCCATATAGGAGGTGTGTCGGCATGCCCGCATCGGCGCGTACGTCCGCAAGTTTCTCCATCTCGACCGCAGCCTGGTCCCAGGGCAATTGCCGGATCAGGCTGATACCGCCGGCGCTGTCTGCGCTCTGCCGGCAACGCGCCAGCGTGCCGCGCGCGGTTGCGCCTGGTTCCAGCACGAACACCTCGCCGCCGACCCGCGCTTTGAGCATTTCTGTCAGTCCGGGCAGGCGGGCGACGCGGTCGCTGACCTGGATTGCGGGCAGGTCCTCGGCACGGAACATCGCCCGGAGCTTGTTGGAGATTTGCTGGTAGATCGGCGCGGCGGCCCCGATCAGGGTCAGGGATTCCACGCTTGCGGTGTAGGTCGTGCGCGAAAATTCGAGCTGCATATCGACGTGATCGCCGCGCGCGGCCTCGGTCAGCCAGCCGCCGAGGCGATCGACGATCATCTGCTCCGTTTCCGCGGTGTGCAGGGGATCGAAACGCGACTGCTGCACGAACGCTTCGGCCACCGTATTGAGCCAGCGGTCGTACAGCGCGTAGACGCCGCACTCTTCGAGCACGTCGGACCGTTCGGCCAGCGCCGCGCCCTGCTGTGACATCCGCGACAGTGTCGTCGCATGCAGGCCCATCTCGATGTGCACCGGCACTGCATTGCGATACTCGCGTCGGGTCGCGGCAACAGGTGCATCGACCATGGCGGCGACGGGTATCTTCAATTCACCGGCAATACCGAGAAACAGGCCGAGCTGCTGCGAATCCATGTAGGGAGGAACCGCGACGTAGAGCGCGGTAACGCCCGACCCACCCGACTTCCAGATGCTCTCCAGTTGCCGGCTGACGAGATCCGCGGCGCTCAAATGCGCGAATCGCTTGTCCTTCAATGCCTCGGTAGCGATACCTGACCAGTAGTGGTGCTGGATGCGGCGCGGGTCGATGCGCGCTTTCGCGAATGCGGCGTTGCCCGTCTCGAGCTTGGCATCACCGAGCCAGGCGAATCCTGGTTCGCGATAAACAATCTTGTCCTGTGCAACAAGCGTGATGCCGGCGTCATTGATATGTATCGCGAGACGGGTCAAGCGGGATACCTTTACCTGCTCAATCCGACTTCATATGGCGGATGAGCTTGTCATCGACATACGCCTGGCTGTCGAAGACCAG
>JBFISV010000414.1:0-1757 GCA_041608415.1 Woeseiaceae bacterium | reverse complement strand
CGGACCGCCGCGCGCCGCTCCTGCACGAGATCGGAGACGTCGCACTGCGGCGTGAAGCCCTTGACCGCCTCGACGAGCAGCGCGCGGCTGCGTTCGACGTCGTGGGTGTTGACGGTGTCCTCGAATTGCTTGATATAGGCCTGAATTTCGTCCCAACCGAGGCTCTCCTCGTTGGCGGTCATGATCAGAGGGTGCTGCGTCGGCGACACGTTGTCGCCGATCAGGAGCTCCTCGTAAAGCTTTTCGCCAGGGCGCAAGCCGGTAAAAACGATCTCGACGTCGCCGTCGGGATTGTTCTCGTCCTTCACCTCGAAGCCGCTCAGGTGGATCATGCGCCGCGCCATATCGAAGATCTTGACCGGTTCGCCCATGTCGAGCACGAATACGTCACCGCCCTGCCCCATCGCGCCGGCCTGGATCACGAGCTGCGCGGCCTCGGGAATGGTCATGAAATAGCGGATGATCTTCGGGTCGGTGACGGTCACCGGACCACCGCGCTGGATCTGCTCGCGGAACAACGGGACCACCGAGCCTGACGAATCGAGCACATTGCCGAAGCGCACCATCGTGAAGCGGGTTTTGCCGCTGCCTTTCGTCGCCAATCCCTGCAGAATCATCTCGGCGAAGCGCTTGGTCGCCCCCATCGTGCTGGTCGGGCGCACGGCCTTGTCGGTCGAAACGAGGACGAAGGTTTCGACGCCGGAATCGATCGCGGCGAACGCCGCGCGGTAGGTCCCGATGACATTGTTCAGCACGGCCTCGGACGGGTTGCGCTCGACCATCGGCACGTGCTTGTAGGCGGCGGCATGGTAAATGGTCTGCACGCCAAAAGCCTCGCACACCGACTGCAGGCGCTCGCGGTTTAAAATCGACGCGAGAATCGGCACGATAGCATCCCGTGGCGGATCGGATTCGGGCCAAAATCTTTGCCACAGGTGAGCCAGCTCGTTTTCGATCGAGTAAAGATCATGTTCGCCGCGCTCGTAAAGGATCAGCTTTTGCGGGCCAATACGCACGATCTGGCGGCACAGTTCCGCGCCGATACTGCCGCCGGCGCCAGTCACCAGTACGACCTTGCCCTTGACGTTGGCATTCAGCAGCGGCAGGTCCGGGTCGACCGGGATCCGCCCGAGCAGATCGAGCACCCCGACTTCGCGCACGTCCTCGACCTTGATCTTTCCGCTGGCGAGATCGTCGAGGCCGGGTAGCGTCGACACGTGGACCGAGTAAGGTTCGAGCTTCTGGATGATCTGGCTGCGCAGCGAGCGCGCGACCGACGGCATCGCGATGACGACGTCGGTAATCGAATACTTTTCGATCAGGTCCAGTAACTGGCTGAACGAGTAGACCCGGAGCCCCTCGATCAAGTTGCCCTGCAAGGCCTTGTTATCGTCGATGAAAGCGACCGGGCTGTAGAACGGGCTCGCCGACAAAGCCGCCGCGATCTGCACGCCGGCATCGCCGGCACCGTAAACAGCGACCTTTTTTCTCGGCGGCCGCACCGGGCTCGAATGACGTCGACCCGCAAACATGTAGCGGGCGAGAAAGCGCGAGCCGCCGACCAGCAGGCAAGTTACCAGCCAATTGATCAGCAGGACCGAGCGCGGTACCCCGGGAATGCCACTCAGCAGGATCACGACGCCGAACGCGAGACTGTAAAGCGTCACGCCCTTGATCACGGTCCAGATCGCGACCAGTCCGACGTAGCGGATGATCGCGCGGTAGAGTCCGAGCTGGACGAAGATCGGGATCGCGAT
>JBFISV010000413.1:0-1761 GCA_041608415.1 Woeseiaceae bacterium | reverse complement strand
GTGCGGCGCGGGGTCGGTCGGGGCGACCTCGTTCCGATCATGGCCGCCCGGTGTGCCGAAACGATTGTCGCGATCCTGGCCGTCCTCAGGACCGGTGCCGCCTATTTGCCGCTCAATCCCCGGGAACCCCCGCTGCGGCTGTCTCGGATTCTCGCAGACGCGTCACGCTCACCGTTCAGGCGTGTCCAGCCCGTGCTCGTACCGGCGGGTTCTGCGGCGCCGGATTCTGCGATCGACTGTCTGCACGTTGCGCTCGGAGACGTCGTCCCGCCGGATTCACCGCCGGATACGGCACGGACGGAAAACGACGCCGCCTACGTGATCTACACGTCGGGGTCGACGGGCAGCCCCAAAGGTGTCGTCGTCGAGCACCGCTCGATCGCGAACTACCTGCTCTGGGCCAGAGGTCAGTACGCGGCCGGGCCCGTCGACTTCGCGCTGCATACGACGCCCGCCGTCGATCTCACGCTGACCTCGATTTTCCTGCCATTGATCACGGGTGGCAGGGTCAGGATATTCGGCGAGGAGGGCGACGGCGGCGAAATCCCGATCATCGACGTATTCCGGGCTGACGACGTCGATGCCGTCAAGCTGACGCCGGCGCACCTGCAGCTCATCGCGCAGGTACCCGGCAGGGCCCGCCGCATCCGCACGCTCATTCTCGGCGGCGAGGACCTCAAGTCCGCCACCGTGCGCGGCGTTCTCGACAGGTTTCCTGCGAACACCCGCATATTCAACGAGTACGGGCCGACCGAGGCCACCGTCGGTTGCATGATTCACGAGTACAACGCCACCCGCGACCAGTGGGCATCGGTTCCCATCGGCAAGCCGATCGCCAACACGTCGATCTATCTCGTCAACGAGTCGAACCAGCCGGTCCCCGAGGGCGTGATCGGCGAGATTTGTATCGGCGGCGCCGGCGTCGCGCGCGGCTATCTGACGCAGACGGACGAATCCGCGGACAAGTTCGTCGCGAACCCGTTTGCCGGGGGCGCCCGGCTGTATCGCAGCGGCGATCTCGGGCGCTGGTCCCGGGGCGCGCGCCTCGAGTACCTCGGCCGCCGCGACGAGCAGACGAAGATTCGCGGCGTGCGCGTCGAGGCGGCGGAAGTGCAGGCCGCCATCCGACAGCACGCCGGCGTGACGGATAGCGTCGTCATCGTCGCCGAGCGCGGCGCGCGCCGAGACGTCGAATTTTGCGAGCTGTGCGGCATCCCGTCCAATCACCCGGACGTGCAGTTCGATACTCGCGGCGTCTGCAGCCTGTGCGTCGCGTTCGACCGGTTCAGAGAGCAGGCACAGCGCTATTTCAGGACGCCTGACGACTTCGCGGCGCTCGCAGCCGCGATGGAGAAGGGCAACAGCGGCCAATACGACTGCCTGGCACTGTTCAGCGGCGGCAAGGACAGTACGTATATGCTGTACAAGCTCGTCGAGACCGGGCTGAAGCCGCTCGCGTTCACGCTCGACAACGGCCATATCTCCGAAGGTGCCAAGGCGAACATCGCGCGGGCCGTGGCGGATCTCGGAATCGATCATACGTACGGTTCCACGCCGCACATGCCGGAGATTTTCGCGGACAGCCTTGCCCGCTACAGCAACGTGTGCAACGGCTGTTTCAAGACGATTTACACGCTGAGCGTCAATCTCGCGCGCGAGCATGACATCGGCCACATCGTCACCGGCCTGTCCCGCGGCCAGATATTCGAGACGCGCCTGCACGACCTTTTTCGTTTCCGCATTTTCGACAGCGCGACGATC
>JBFISV010000412.1:0-1771 GCA_041608415.1 Woeseiaceae bacterium | reverse complement strand
TCCGCTGGCGGGCCAGGGCGCGAACCTCGGCCTGGCCGACGCGCGGGCGCTCGCTCAGGTGATATCTGCGGCGATCGCGAACGGCGAGCATCCCGGCGATCGGCCCGTCCTGCGCCGCTACGAGCGCGCGCGCAAGGGCGAGAACCTGGCGATGATGCATTGCATGACTGGTCTCAACCGGCTGTTTGCGTCAGACTCCGCCGTGCTCGGCGAACTCAGAAAAACCGGCATGGCGCTATTCAATTACAGTGGCCCCATCCGGCGGCGGGTCGTCGATATCGCGCTCGGCGGCCGCCACACGTAGGTAGCGCCGGCATCAACGTCTAAGGGTGGCAATGCAGCAGAGATACGTCTACGCGCTGGCGATCTTGCTGACCGCGGTCGGCATGGCCGTATTTGCATACAAGTGGCGTGCACTCGGTTTCCCGTTGACCGATGACCAGGAAACGCCCGTGTGGACGATCGAATCGGCGATCACCTTCGATTCCGGTCCGGGATCGATCAAGGTCAATCTGCTGATACCGACGCTCACGCCGGGCTTCCGCGTCCTCAACGAGAGCCCCGTGTCGCGCGGGTACGGCTTCAGTCTCAACTACGGCAGCAGCGGCCGCGAGGCGCAGTGGGCCGTGCGGCGCGCAGACGGTCCGCAAAGGATTTATTACCGCATATCCGTGTACGAGGACCCGACCGTGAACGAGGAGGACACGACGCCGCCGTTCCCGCCGTCGCCCGTGATCAACGAGCCGTTCAAGACCGCGGTCGAGGTACTCGTCAGCGATGTTCAGGAGCATTCGGCCGATACGGCGTCGTTCGCCACCGAATTGCTGCGCCGGGTCAACCACCCGTCGCCCGATCCCAACGTCGAGTTGCTGTTATCCGAAGCCGGCAGCCGCTCGGAGTTCGTCGAGACCGTCACGACGATACTGGCGGCCGCGCGCATTCCCGCGCGCATGGTGCACGGCTTCATCCTCGCGGGCCGGCAGCGCAAGGCCGAGCCGATCGTGTGGCTCGAGGTACACGACGGTGATCGCTGGCTGTACTTCAATCCGGCGACCGGCGAGCAGGGCATGCCGGAGCGATTCTTCATCTGGTGGCGCGGCAACGAGCCGCTCGTCAGCGTCGAGGGCGGCAGCGGCGTCGAAGTCGGTTTCGCGGTGCAGCAAAACCACGTCGATACGGTCGCGATCGCAAAATCGCACAGCGCGCAGGGCAATGCCGGGCTCTTCGACCTGTCGCTCTACAACCTGCCCATCGCGACGCAGGCCGTCTACAGCGTGCTGCTCATGATCCCGATCGGCGCACTGATCATGGTTTTTATACGCAATTTCGTCGGTATCGACACGTTCGGTACGTTCATGCCCGTGCTCATCGCGCTCGCGTTTCGGGAAACCAAGCTGTTTTGGGGGGTGATCCTGTTCACGCTGCTCGTTGCGCTGGGCCTGAGTATTCGCTTCCTGCTGGAACGGCTGCGACTGCTGCTGGTGCCGCGGCTCAGCGCCGTGCTGATCGTCGTCGTACTGCTCATGCTCGTGATCAGCCTCGTGTCGCACGAACTCGGCCTCGAGACGGGGCTCTCGGTGGCGCTGTTTCCAATGGTGATCATTGCGATGACGATCGAACGCATGTCCGTCGTCTGGGAGGAGCGCGGCCCGGCGGACGCGATGCGTGCGGCGTTCGGCAGCCTAGTCGTCGCGACGTTCGCTTACGTCGCCATGGGCCTCGGCTGGCTCGAGCACCTGATCTTCACGTTTCCCGAATTGTTGCTGTTCGT
>JBFISV010000411.1:0-1780 GCA_041608415.1 Woeseiaceae bacterium | reverse complement strand
CGCTGCGCGCACGAACGTTGGCGGCGATCTCGGCGTCACTGGCGGTAATCGGTTTACCGACGATCCGCAATGCCGGCCGGAATTCCGCGGGAACGTCCGGCAGACCGCGGTACGGCAAGGGCTCCCGCGAGTGGTCGCGCATGAAACGCTTCACGATCCGATCTTCGAGCGAATGAAACGAGATGACGCAAAGTCGGCCGCCTTTTCGCAGCAGGCGAAGCGATTGCTCCAACACGCATTCGAGCTGTGTCAGTTCGTCGTTGACGACGATGCGAATCGCCTGAAAGGTTTTGGTCGCCGGATGCGAACGTCTTGCGCGGGCTTTTGCGGGCACGGCGCTTCGCACGAGCTCGGCGAGTTCCGACGTGCGCGTAATCGGCGCCTGCGCGCGGGCGGTCACGACGGCGCGCGCAATGCGCGTCGCCATTTTTTCCTCGCCGAATTTTCTGAGTACTCGTCGCAATTCGGGCTCGCTCACTTCCGCCAGCCAGTCTGCCGCGCTGATGCCGTTGTCCGGATCCATGCGCATGTCCAGTGGTCCGTCGCGCAGAAAGCTGAATCCCCGCTCGGCTTCATCCAGTTGCGGTGACGAGACGCCGAGATCGAGTAGCAGTCCATCCAGCTTTCCGGCGCAGTTTCTCTGGCCAACGATTTTCTCAAGCTGCGCACATTCACCCCTTACGAGTTCGAAGCGCGGGTCGCTCGTCAATGCTTTCGGCGCCAGCCGAATCGCCTCGGGATCACGGTCCAGCGCAATCAGTCGTCCGGCGTGTCCCAAGCGCGCCAGGATTGCGTTCGAGTGACCACCTCGGCCGAACGTCGCATCGACGTAAACGCCGTCTTCGTTAATATTCAGCCCCTCGAGGACCGGCCCCAGCAGCACCGGCACGTGCGCGTTGCTGCTCATGAGATGTGTCGCAACCTAAAAGGCGATGGACTCGAGGTCTGCCGGCAGTTCGCCGTCGTCGTCCTCGTTGAGCCATGCATCCCGCTTTTCGTTCCAGGTTTGCTCATCCCACAGTTCAAATTTGTTACCCTGCCCGATCAGCATCGCGTTCTTGTCGAGCGCGGCGAAGTCGCGCAGCTCGCGAGACACGAGCACGCGACCGTTTGCATCCATGTCGACCTCGGTCGCGTAACCGACCATGATCCGAACGATTCGCCGGGCCGCCTTGTTCATGCTGGGCAGACGTACGAGTTTGCGTTCGAGATCCTCCCAGTCGGGCAGCGGATAAATCAGGAGGCAGTGATCCTTGTCCACCGTAACGATGATCTGGCCGTCGCAGCGCGCAGCCAGCCGCTCCCGATAACGGGTCGGCATCGCCATACGCCCCTTGGCGTCCAGTGTGACTTTGGTGGCCCCTCGAAACACGATGGCAAGGACAAGCCGGGAACCGCTCTTCTGGCGCGATATCCGGGCACAGCGCCCCTTTCCTCCCACTTTTTTCCACTTTTCAACACTATAGGTCCGAGCTTCTGGACGGTCAACAACGTTTATTAATTAATTGTTGTTGTACAGGGACTTAGGGGCGATTTCGTGGCCCAAATCGGGCGAAAAATGGCAGCATTCGCGCCATTCAAATCAATTGCTTACGTCTGACTTCTCGAAGGGGAGTTAAATTTGGGTCGGCAAACGGCGACAGGCCTCGTTTTGCGCCGGCCGCGAGGCGGCCGTGCGCGAGCGCCGCGGCGGCCCCGCCAGGCCCCGGCACGCATTGCCATCCGGGCGCCCGGAGGATCGCGCTTTACGCCGCGTTGCGGCACGCGATCGCCCGGCGTT
>JBFISV010000410.1:0-1795 GCA_041608415.1 Woeseiaceae bacterium | reverse complement strand
GTCCGCGATATAGTCGTTGACGTCTCCCAGGTATTCCCTGAACTCCTCGTCGGCGTAAAGTCCCGAGTACAGCGCTGAATTGGCGATGTACAGACGAAACCCGTGTTCGTCGGCGAGTGCGACGAGCGCTCGCAGCGCCTGCTGGTTTTCATGCGCCGGCACGAATGGGCCTGCACGCATGCTTTCCAGATGCCGCCGGGTGTCTGCCGCGACGCCGGTCGGCGATGCCGCGCGGTCGGCATAGAAACCGCTCGGATGGATTGCGAATCGCTCATTCAGCTTTTCGGACGCCGCCGACTCACGTGCCTCCCAGGGGTAGAAGAGCAGTTCCTTCATGCTCTTGTTCTCGTAGTAGGCGCGCAGGTGCCTGGCCAAAAACAGCCGCAGTTTGGAGCTGAAGCCATAGCCCAGTGCATTCATGCGCTGGCGCAAAACCTCGGCGTCGATCGGAATCCGGGTGATGAGCGTGTACCGCAGCGGCCGGCGCCACAGGTCGTAGGCATGTCCGACGACGGCACAGGTCGGCGGGCCGACGCGGTCGATGTAACGTTCCAGCATCAGAAGATCGTTGAACGCTCCTGTTGCCGCCGTCGTCGCGACGTTCAGGGCACTCATGCCGCTCGCGGCTATGATGTACTCGGTGTCGATGCCCTGGTTCGCGCTCGAATCGCCGAGGACGAGGATGTCGACGGGATGTTCCTGGCTCGTAAGCAATTCCCATTTCGCACGAATCAGCGCGGTTCCGGCATTCGACGAATATTTGGCGAGCACGAAGTTGGACGCGATCATGAGCACCGCGCACAGGGCGCAGGCAACCACGCCCGTCATGACAATGCGCATACGGCCGGCCGCCGGCATGATTTCCTGCGGCGGTTCGGAAACGGGATGCGGTACGGTGCGTTCGTTCATGGTTCAGAACTGAAAATAGATGAATTCGGCGGACTCGCGCGAACCGAGCGTGATGAGCCCGTACAGCAATGCGCCGTAGACGATGCCACGCATCCAGACGGATTGCTTCGTCACGACGAGCAGGTCGCTGCTGCGATACTGCCACACCTGGATTGCAACGAGCGGCAGCGAGTAGAAGACGACTTCGTAGCCGCGCTTGAGCCAGACTTCCGTCGATAGATAGAGCATGTTGACGAGCATGCCGCCGATCTGTTCGAGGCTTTCGGCGCGGAAGATCAGCCACCCGATGACGGTAAACGTAAACATCAGCAGTATCCTCGCCGCGAGCCCGAGCCTCGCGCGCAGCGACGGCTGCGGCGACAGCGGCTTGAAATCGGGTTCGAACCGGCGGTATAGCACGAGCAGGGCGCCGTGGTATGCGCCCCAGATGACGAAATTCCACGCGGCGCCGTGCCACAGGCCGCCCAGCAGCATCGTGAGCAGCAGGTTGCGGTAGGTCTTGAGCCTGCCTGCACGGTTGCCGCCCAGCGAGATGTAAAGATAGTCGCGCAGCCATGACGACAGCGAGATGTGCCAGCGCGTCCAGAAGTCGCTCGGATTCACCGCGAAATACGGCAGCCGGAAATTGACCATGAGCTCGAAGCCCATGAGCTTGCACAACCCCCGCGCGATGTCGGAATAACCCGAGAAATCGCAGTAGATCTGGATCGTGAACGCGATGACGCCGACGATCAGATCGATGCCGTAGGTGTTGGCGTAGTTGCCGAATACGGCGTCGGCGATCGGGCCGACGTTGTCGGCGATGACAATTTTTTTGAAGAAGCCCCACAGGATCAGGAAGATGCCGGCGTCGATCGCCGCGGCCGTGACGCTGCGCCGCTTGACG
>JBFISV010000409.1:0-1807 GCA_041608415.1 Woeseiaceae bacterium | reverse complement strand
TCGTTCAAGGAGTCGGGCGAATGGGTGGCATGGCCGCCGCACTGGATCCCGCACGAGCCGACGCTCAAGAACTACTCGCAGATCTTCGTGTTCGACACCTCCGAGAAGGGCGTCGCCCGCGAGGCGACCGAGCAGCCGTTCAACGTCTGGGGCCCGCTCGGCGATTCGCTGCTGATCTGCACCGTCTCGGCGCTCATCGCGCTCTTGCTCGGAACCTTTCTTGCTTATTCGATCTCGCGCTTCAACGTGGGGGGCAAGCACTTCCGGCACGCAATCCTGATGATCCGCATGGTTCCGCCGATCGTGATCGCGATTCCGCTCCTGATGTACTACGCGATCATGATCCCGCTCGCCGCCGAGACCGTGCTCGGGACGCGCATCGTGCTCTTCGACACGCGCATCGGGGTCAGCGCAATCTACATCGCGACGACGTTGCCGTTCGTCATCTGGATGATGCTGACGTTCATCGAGGAGGTCCCCTACACGCTCGAGCACGCCGCGCGCATGATGGGCGCGGGCCGAATGTACACGCTGCGGCGCGTCGTGCTGCCGCTGGTTGCGTCGGGAATGGTGGTGACGTTTCTGTTCGTGTTCATACTGAACTGGGCGGAGTTCCTTCTCGCGCTGACGCTGACGCACCCCGACGTCGTGACGCTGCCCGTGCTGCTGAACAAGTTTCAAAGCGCGTCCGAGGGCCGCCTGTTCGGCCCGCAAGCCGCGATCGGCACCATCATCACCATCCCGGTGGTCGTTCTCGGAATGTTCATCCAGAAGCACCTGATCAAGGGCTTCAGCTTCGGGACGATCAGGAAGTAACCGCGCGGAGAAGAGGAACCTCGTCGTGGCACAGATCGTACTCAAGGACGTCGTCAAGCAGTTCGGCGCGCAGACCGCAGTCAAGGGCGTGAACCTGCAGGTCCGCGACGGCGAGTTCCTGATCATGGTCGGGCCGTCGGGCTGCGGCAAGACGACGACGCTCAACATGATCTCCGGACTCGAGCGGCCGACGTCGGGGGAGATCGCCATCGGCGGTCAGGTGGTGAACGATCTGGAGCCGGGCGAGCGCGGCCTCGGCATGGTGTTCCAGGACCTCGCGCTTTTTCCGCACCTCACCGTCTACGAGAACATCGCATTCGGGCTGCGCGTGAAAAAGGTTGCCGATTCCGAAGTCGACAGCCGGGTGCGCGCGGCAGCCGAGGCGATGCATATCTCGCCGCTCCTCGCGAAGCGGCCCGCGCAATGCTCCGGCGGCGAGTCGCAGCGGGTCGCGCTCGCGCGCACCATCGTCACCAACCCTTCGGTGTTCCTGATGGACGAGCCGCTTTCGAGCCTGGACGCCAAGTTGCGCGTCGACATGCGCACCGAGTTGAAGCGTCTGCACGATCGGCTGAGCGCGACTTTCGTCTATGTCACGCACGACCAGGCCGAGGCGATGACCATGGCCGATCGCATCGTCGTGATGAGCGGCGGGACGATCGAGCAGGTCGGCGAGCCATTGGAAATCTACCGCAAGCCGGCGACTCAGTTCGTCGCCGGGTTCTTCGGTACGCCCACGATGAACTTCCTGAGCGGCGGCGTCGAAGCCGCCGACGGTGGCCTGGTGTTCAAGACGCCGCACCTCCGGCAGCGGCTGCCCGACGGCATGCCGCCTGGACTGGCCGGCCGCAGCGTCGTGCTGGGCGTGCGCTCCGAGCACGTGACCGTCGGCGCGAACGGCGGCACGCCCGGCAAGGTCCAGCTCGTCGAGCCCCTGGGAGCCGAGTCGCTGGTCTTCTTCGAGTATGGTGGCGCAACGCCGCTCGTCGCG
>JBFISV010000408.1:0-1824 GCA_041608415.1 Woeseiaceae bacterium | reverse complement strand
TCCAGTGGTCGCTGCTCGACAACTTCGAATGGGCCGAGGGTTACGCCAAGCGCTTCGGCATCATCCACGTCGATTTCGCGACCCAGCAACGCACGCTCAAGGATTCGGCCCACTGGTACCGCCAGGTCATCGCCGCAAACGAGATTGCGGACGGGCGCGCGGACCGGGCGGCCGGCGCACCCGACTAGAGCCGGGCAACGACGCGTGTCCGCCGCGCGCCGCAGCGCCGGGTTATTGCTCATCGGGCTGGCTCTGCTCGTGCTGTACCCGGGCCCGCCGGCCGCGGCCGGTTACCCGCGGCTGCGACTCGACAACGGCGAAATCGTGGTCTCGATCTTTCTGCCCGATGCGCGCGCGGGCTATTACCGCGGCACCCGTTTCGACTGGTCCGGTATCATCGAGCGCGTCGACTATCGCGGCCACCGATTCTACGCGCCGCTGCACGCAAACCACGATCCGACCGGGCACGACCACGTCAGTGGGCCGGCCACCGAATTCGCGATGTTCGAACCGATGGGCTTCGCCGAGGCCGCTCCGGGGGAATCCTTCGTCAAGATCGGCGTCGGCCTGCTAGCGCGGGGTACGGGCAACGCCTACTCCTTCAGCGAGGGATATCGCCTCGTTCGCGCCGGCGCATGGGCGGTCGAGCACGGGCCCGGCTGGGTTCGCTTCGAACAGGACCTGGATGGCCCGCGCGGCTGGGCCTACCGCTACCGCAAGACGATCCGGCTGGTTTCCGGGAAACCGGAATTCGTCATGTCTCAATACCTGGAAAACCGCGGTCGTCGAAGGATCGACATCACGCACTACAACCACAATTTCACGCTGATCGACGATACTCCCTACGGCCCGGATTACACGGTCGAATTTCCGTTCGCGGCCGCCAACCCCGTGTCCATCGGCGAGCATGCCGGCTTTCGCGACCACTCGATCATCGTCGCCGAACCCCTCGGCGCCGAGGAATCCCTGTGGGCAATCGTCTTCGACGGCCACGATCCGGGCGGTTTCAATGCCGCGCGCGTGCGCAACTTGCAAACCGGCGCCGCGGTGGACTTCGAGGGCGACGCCCGGCTCGAGCGCATGGTTTTCTGGGCGGTCGAGCGCGCCGCCTGTCCCGAGCCTTTTATCCGAATTCGGCTCGCGCCCGGACAAAGCCGGGAATGGAACACCCGTTATCGCTTTCACACCGGCGAGGTCCCGGCCGAATGATCGCGAATTCGCGGCACCGCCCGGCTGGGAGGTTATTCTATTGAATTCAGCAACTTATCGGGTTAAAGCCAATTGAAATCGGGGCCTCCCGACCTCACCGGTCGCCGGTTTCCGCAAGCGGCAAACCCCGGGTTCCGCAAACCCGCAGCCGCCCGTCGGAAACTGTCGGAATGTCGGCGCATCAGGGTCAAATCGTTGACGAAATGGTGTAGACTGTCCTGCGTTCCCCCGGCCACCGGCTATAAAAATATCCGCTCGTATGTATGAACTAGGGAGCCCGCCGAAGTCCATCCTGGAATCAATGGAGTTGATTCGGCTTCCGAGTCCCCCGCACATGCTGAGCGAACTCCTCGACGTCTGTCACGACCCCGACAGTTCCGCCGCCGAACTGGCGACGCTGATCAGCGTCGACCCGGCGCTGACGATCAAGCTGATCATGGCGATGAACTCGCCGGCCTTCGCCATCGACGAACCGACGCAGGACATGGAGCAGGCGGTCAATCTGGTCGGGCCGGACCTGGTCAAGAACATGGTCATCACGTCGGCGATCCAGCAATTGTTCGCCGGCCTGATCAACTCGCAGAAGGAATACGTCTGCAACGCGTGGCTCGACTC
>JBFISV010000407.1:0-1835 GCA_041608415.1 Woeseiaceae bacterium | reverse complement strand
CTTTCCGACGGCCCGGTCGGTCGTGTAAAACTGCCCGTCACGGTACCGCCCGGGTTCCACAGCTGCTGGGGCCCCGAAAGATTGCTGCGTTGAGCGCTGCAATCGACGTTACCGGATCGAATCAACGGGGGAACGAGCGATGACCGTGATGTCACCGAGCGAGGCATTCGTGGAAACGCTGGCGGCCCAGGGCGTCAGCCACGTCTTCGGCATCGTCGGCTCGGCGTACATGGACGCACTCGACATTTTCGAGCCGGCCGGTATTCGCTTCATTTCGGTCGCCCACGAGCAGGGTGCCGGGCACATGGCCGACGGCTATTCGCGTGTCGGCAACCGGCATGGCGTATGCATCGCCCAGAACGGTCCCGGCATCACGAATTTCGTCACCGCGATCTCGGCCGCTTACTGGGCACACTCGCCGGTCGTCTGCATCACGCCGGAATCCGGCTCGGCGACGATGGGGCACGGCGGCTTCCAGGAAATCGAACAGCTGCCGTTTTTCGAGAAGATCACGAAGTACCAGGTGCACGTCAACCGACCCGACCGCATCGCCGAGCTGACCGGGCGCGCATTCGACATCGCGCTCGCCGAGCGCGGCCCCGCGCAGGTCAATATTCCGCGCGACTACTTATACGGCGAGATCGACGTACGCATCCCGGCGCCGGTCCGTGTCGAGGGCTCGCCGGGCGGTCCGCAAAGTCTCGACGAAGCGGCACGCTTGCTCGCGGACGCCGAATTTCCCGTGATCCTCGCCGGCGGCGGTGTCGTCATGGCCGACGGCACCCAGGCGCTCATCGAGTTCGCAGAGTCTCTGTCCGCCCCGGTCGTGACGAGCTACCTGCACAACGACGCGTTTCCGGCAAGCCACAGGCTCGCCTGCGGTCCGCTCGGATACCAGGGGTCGAAAGCGGCCATGCGGGTGATCCGCGAGGCCGACGTCGTGCTCGCGCTGGGCACGCGGCTAGGCCCGTTCGGGACCCTGCCGCAGTACGGTCTCGAATACTGGCCGCCGGACGCCAGCGTGATCCAGGTCGATTCGGATCGGCGCGTGCTCGGGCTCGTCAGGCCTGTCGCCGTCGGCGTCTGGGGCGACGCCGCGGGCGCGGCGCGAGCGCTCGGCGAGCGGCTCGGCAGGCTGTCGCCGACCTGCATCGGCAATCGCGATGCCCGCCTTGCCCGGGTGGATGAGCAGAAGCGGGCCTGGGAGGCCGAACTCGACGGGATTTCGTCGAGCGACGAATCGCCGATGGCGCCGCGCCGCGCGCTTCGCGAACTCGAAAAAGCGATGCCCGCCAATGCGATGGTAAGCACCGACATCGGCAACATCTGCTCGGTCGCCAACAGCTACCTGCGCTTCGAGCAGCCGCGAAGTTTTTTCGCCGCGATGAGTTTCGGAAACTGCGGTTACGCGTTCCCGACGGCCATCGGCGCGAGGGTCGCGGCACCGGATCGGCCCGCCGTGGCCTACGTGGGCGACGGCGCCTGGGGTATGAGCCTGCAGGAGACCCTGACCTGCGTGCGCGAGGACATTCCCGTGACGGCGGTCGTTTTCAACAACGGCCAGTGGGGCGCGGAGAAGAAAAACCAGATCGACTACTACGCCGACCGCTACGTCGGCACCAACCTGGCCAACCCCGGTTTCGCCGCGATCGGTATCGCGATGGGCGCGCAGGGCATCCGTGTCGACGAGCCCGACCAGGTCGGCGACGCGTTGCGCGAGGCCACGTCCTCGGATCGGCCGACGATACTCGAGGTGATGGTGAGCCAGGAACTCGGCGAGCCGTTCCGCCGCGATGCGCTGAAAAAGCCGGTGCGCCACCTCGACAAGTATCGCG
>JBFISV010000406.1:0-1844 GCA_041608415.1 Woeseiaceae bacterium | reverse complement strand
GGCAAGATCTGCATTCTCGCCGACGCGGATTCGGACGGGGCGCATATCGCAACCTTGCTCTGCGCTTTGTTTCTGCGACATTTCCGCCCGTTAGTGGAGAAAGGGCACGTATTTGTCGCCAAGCCGCCGCTATACCGAATCGACATCGCCAAGGATAAGTACTACGCCCTCGACGAAGCCGAGCGTGACGGCATACTCGATCGCATCGCCGCGGAGAAGCGCAAGGGCAAGATCAGCGTAACGCGCTTCAAGGGTCTTGGTGAAATGAATCCGCTGCAGCTTCGCGAAAGCGCGATTGCGCCGGAAACCCGGCGGCTCGCGCAGTTGACCATCGCTCCGGGTGACAAGACCTTCAAGATCATGGATATGATGCTATCGAAGAAACGCGCGCCGGACCGCAAGGACTGGTTGCAAAGCAAGGGAGACCTGGCCGAGGTATGAGCGAAAACCTGGAATTGAACTACGAGGGTATCGAGCAGCAGCCGCTGCACGTTTACACCGAAAAGGCTTACCTCGACTACTCGATGTACGTCATCCTCGATCGCGCGCTGCCGCATATCGGCGACGGGCTGAAGCCGGTGCAGCGGCGCATCATCTACGCCATGTCGGAGCTCGGTCTGTCGGCGAGTTCGAAACACAAGAAATCGGCGCGTACGGTCGGCGACGTGCTCGGCAAGTACCATCCGCACGGTGACACGGCCTGCTACGAGGCGATGGTGCTGATGGCGCAGAACTTTTCCTACCGTTACCCGCTGATCGACGGGCAGGGAAATTTCGGTTCGCCGGACGATCCGAAATCGTTCGCCGCGATGCGCTACACCGAGTCACGCCTTTCGGCGTTCGCGCGCATCCTGTTGCAGGAACTCGGCCAGGGTACGGTCGACTGGGTTTCGAACTTCGATGGCACGATGCAGGAACCGTCGCTACTGCCGGCGCGCCTGCCGCACGTGTTACTCAACGGCACCACCGGAATCGCGGTGGGCATGGCAACCGACCTGCCGCCGCATAACCTGCGCGAGATAGGCAAGGCCTGTATCGCGCTGCTGGACAAGGCGAAGACGCCGCTGGAAACCCTGCTCAAGCAGGTCAAGGGACCGGATTATCCGACCGAGGCGGAGATTATTACGCCGGCGGACGAACTGCGTGGTTTGTACGAAAGCGGCCACGGTTCGATTCGCATGCGCGCGGTATACGAGCGCGAAGACGGCGACATCATCGTCACCGCGCTGCCGCACCAGGTCTCGGGTGCGCGCGTGATGGAACAGATCGCGCAGCAGATGCTGGCGAAGAAGCTGCCGATGGTGGATGACCTGCGGGACGAGTCCGATCATGAAAACCCGACGCGCCTGGTCATCGTGCCGCGCTCGAACCGCGTCGATGTCGACGCGCTGATGGGCCATCTGTTCGCGACCACCGATCTCGAGCGCACCTACCGGGTCAACATGAACATGATCGGCACCAACGGCCGCCCGCAGGTCAAGAACCTGAAACAGATTATGCAGGAATGGATTGCGTTTCGCGTCACCACGGTGCGCCGCCGCCTGCAGTGGCGGCTGGACAAGGTCGATGCGCGCCTGCACGTGCTCGAGGGCCTGTTGATTGCATTTTTGAACCTCGACGAGGTGATCCGCATCGTGCGCAACGAGGACGATCCGAAGGCGGTGCTGATGAAGACTTTCAAAATCAGCGAAATCCAGGCCGAAGCGATTCTCGAGACCAAGCTGCGCCACCTGGCGAAGCTCGAGGAGATGAAGATTCGCGCCGAGCAGGAAGAGTTGATCGAGGAAAAGAAGGCGCTGGAAAAACTGCTCGGGTCCGAGCGCCGCATCAAGACGCTGATCAAG
>JBFISV010000405.1:0-1847 GCA_041608415.1 Woeseiaceae bacterium | reverse complement strand
TTGAACAGGAATGCGAGCATGCCCCAGAGCAGCGGGAAATCCACTCCGATCAGCCAGGTCACCAGCCATGCGAGGAAACCGGTCGCGAAGCTGACGACGGTCTTGATCCCGAGATAGCGGCCGAGATTGATCAGGAAGGCGCGGGGTTGTTCGAAGGTCGCGGTATCCATTCCGAATGCCGCCTCCACCTTGGTCTTCAGCGTGGATGCCTCGAGCAAAATGAAAATCATCGTAAAGAAGATCAGGAACACGTTCGTCAGCACGTTCCTGAGCGCGTTCAGCAGTGTCGCGACGAGGCCCATCGCGAATCCCGGGTCGACGGCACTGCTCAGGTCCCTGATGGATTCGTCGGCATTGAGCCGTTCCACGGCGAAGCGCAGCGCTCCCTCGACGATCGTGTCGAGGCGCGCCTGGTAGGCGGGGAGTGCGGCCGTGAACTCGGCCACCGAGCGGCCGACGACGGTGCCGACGACAGACAGGACCAGCATCATGGCGCCGACGATGACGAGCGCCGCGAGAATGGCGGGCACGCGTTTCTGCTGCATGTACAGCATCGGGCGAACGGTGATGACGGCGAGGAATGCGGCGATCAGGAACGGCACGAGCAGCGCTTTGGCCATCTGCATGCCGTAGACGATGACGATGACTGCCGCGAAGCTGATGATCGCCTTGCCGTTTTTGCCTGCCGTCTCGCTCACCGGGCACCTTGCCGAAACTGCGCTGCCGATGCATCATCGCACAAGCCGCACAGGCGTGCATTCGCGTCGCGTGTCCGTTCAATTGCCCGGAGAGTGACCGATTATGGCCGCCGTCGAATCGACAATGTTAGCCCTCGGTACAGCCGCACCTGCGTTTCGTCTGCCGGACCCCGAGGGCCGACATCATGCGTTGGCCGACGAGGCGCCCGCTTATCTCGTCATGTTCATCTGCAACCACTGCCCGTTCGTCAAGCACGTGCGCGAACAGCTCGCG
Source organism: Woeseiaceae bacterium (assembly GCA_041608415.1). Taxonomy (GTDB): domain Bacteria; phylum Pseudomonadota; class Gammaproteobacteria; order Steroidobacterales; family Woeseiaceae; genus UBA1847. The sequence goes on along the minus strand of JBFISV010000405.1, from coordinate 875 downwards.
GCCATCGGCAGGGATTACGGCGAGCGCGGCGTCTCGATCGTTGCGATCAACAGCAACGACGTCGACACGCATCCGGGCGACAGCCCCGAAAAAATGCGCGTTGAAGCGGAGACCTGGGGCTACTCGTTTCCCTACGTCTTCGATGCAGACCAGTCCGTTGCGAAAGCATTTCACGCCGCGTGCACGCCGGACTTCTACGTTTTCGACGCCGACAAAAAACTCGTCTACCGCGGCCAGCTCGACGACAGCCGCCCGTCGAACGACATTGCCGTGGACGGACGCGACCTGCGCGCCGCCCTCGATGCCGTATTGGGCGGCGCTCGCGTGAAGCCTGCGCAGAAGCCGAGTATCGGCTGCAACATCAAGTGGAAGCCGGGCAACGAACCCGCGTATTCATAACCCGGTTATTTGTTGAATCGTTTTTCGGATCATTCGTAAAACGGCTTTCGCGGCTGCTTGCGCGGCGTGTATTGCTCGGCCTCCTCGGGCGTGATCTGCTCGATCCGGATACGCCATCGTGCAAGCGTCGCGCTGACGCGCAGCCGGTAGGTGCCGCCCTCGCTGAACATCTTGAGACCGTTGCCTTTGCGCTTGGTGTGCAATACGCGGCCTATGTGCAAACCGGTTTTCGCATCGATGAGCGCGACGTCGAGAGCGACCATCGCGTCGTAGTCGCCGTCGAGACGCCAGTCGAGCAACCACGGAGCGTCGACGGTGAATTCGCCCGTCGTCATCGTCCTGTCGCCCCTGAACTCGCGCACCGTGATCTCGCCACTGGCCGGATTCGCAGGCGTTGCAGCGAGGATGGCGGCCAGCATGGCGGCAAAAAATATCGGACTGACTTTCATGGCGGGATCCCACCCTCCTTTTTCAAT
>JBFISV010000404.1:0-1880 GCA_041608415.1 Woeseiaceae bacterium | reverse complement strand
TGTTCTCGGCATCGCCGCGCTCCGCGACCGCGATGCCGACCTTCTTGAGCGGCATGCGCGGGTCCTTGCGGCCGCTCTTGGTCTCGTCGAACCGATACAGGCTGTCGCCGATCGCCTCGGCGGTATGGCGCGCGAGGTAGTACGGGTTCACACCTTTGATCGTTTCGAGCGTCAGGTAATTGACGACCTGGCGGGCTTTCGTCCGGGACACGGCCTGGATCGCGGCACTCACGGCTTTGCGGAAACGCAGCGCAGTAAGCTCCGATTTCTTGCCGAGACCCACGACGACGACGCGGCGGGCGCGTACGCCGGACATGCCGGTCACGACGTTGGCACGGCCGAGATGACCGGACACGTCGCCGCTCTTGGCGAGGCGCTTGATCTGGCCGCGGCTGGCTGCATCGATGTCCTGCGCGCCGCGTCCGAGCTTGTTGCGTTCGTAAATGCCGACAATCACGCAATCGGCGCTGCGCGCGGCGGCTTTGCTGGTGGTCGCGAAATATTCCATGGAAAAGAGCTTGTTCCGGGCAAAATAAAGCGGGTAGTCTAACTGATTCCCCGACGCACGGTTAAGTAAAACATCGCGATGCGCCGCAGTCTCGACCGCTACATTTTCAGAGAGGTCGCGACGACCTGGCTCGGCGTAACCTTCGTGCTGCTGATGATCCTGCTCACGAACCAGTTTGCCCGGGTTCTGGGCGACGTAGCGAAAGGGAAACTGCCGAAAGGCGCCGCTTTTGACGTCATCGGCCTGTCGGCCGTGCAGTATCTGACGGTGCTCGTACCGATCGGGCTGTTCCTGTCGATCATGATGGCACTCGGGCGGCTGTACCGCGACAGCGAAATGACCGCCATGACCGCGTGCCGCATCGGGCCGATAGGCATCTACCGGCCGATGCTGTGGCTGATCGTGCCACTCGCCGTCGGCGTGGCATGGCTGTCGATCGACGTCGGGCCGCGCGCGCTGTCCGCCGTGGATCGCATCGGTGCCGAAGCGCGCCGCGAAGCCGATCTCGGCAGCATCGAACCCGGTCGCTTCACGGAGTTCGGCCCCGAAAACGCCGTCGTCTACGGCGAAAACGTGACGCCCGGGGGCGTGATGGAACGCGTTTTCCTGCAGCGGCGCCTGCCGACGGGCGGCGTCGAGGTGGTCGTCGCCGAGCGCGGCGAACAGGTCGAATCCAACGATCCCGATACGCGCTTTCTCGTGCTCTACGAGGGGCGGCGCTACGAGGGCGTACCGGGCACGACGCGTTTCCGGGTGGTCGAGTTCGCCGAGCACGGCATCCCGTTCCGGCTGCCGAAGCTCGAGCCCGCCGATCCGGAACCGCGCCAGATGCGTATCGATGCGCTGCTGCGCTCGACGGATTTGCGCGAGATCGCCGAACTGCAGTCCCGCATCGGCGTGCCGCTGTCGACCGTACTGCTCGCGATGATCGCCGTCCCGCTGAGTCGCAGTCGCCCGCGCGAAGGCCGCTACGGCCGCCTCGCGATCGGGCTCCTCGTGTTCATAATTTACCTCAACCTGCTCAGCGCGGGACGCGCGTGGATCGAACAGGGCGTCGTGGCGCCGGAACTCGGCCTGTGGTGGGTGCACGGCGGCATGCTGCTGCTGACGATCGGCCTGGTCGGCCTGCAAAATCGCTGGCACCGCCGAGTCTTCTCGTGAACAGCATCCTGAGCCAGTACCTGATGCAGACGGTGCTCAAGGGCACCGCGGTCGTGCTCGTCGTGCTGCTCGCGCTGGTCGGGCTGTTCGAATTCATCGCCGAACTCGAGGACGTGCGCAACGACTACCAGGCGCCGCAGGCGATCCTGTATGCGCTGCTGCGCATGCCGAACATGGGCTTCGAGATGATGCCCGTGTCGGCGCTGATCGG
>JBFISV010000403.1:0-1884 GCA_041608415.1 Woeseiaceae bacterium | reverse complement strand
TTGCCGGCGCGTTTCGCGATCGCGAGCCCGATGCCGCGGCTGCCGCCCGTGATGAAAAGTGTCTTGCCTTGCAGTGATTCCATGTGTGCTCCCTACATTCTGAAAATGCCCATCGGCGTCTCGTCGCCGCGTGGCCGATGAGTTGCCGCGGATAATCCTTGTGCCAACACGCTGCGCGTGTCGACCGGGTCGATGACGCCGTCGTCCCACAGTCTTGCACTCGCATAATACGGATGCCCCTGGGTCTCGTACTGCTCGCGTATAGCCGCTTCGTACTGCTGCTGCTCGTCGGCCGACCATTCTTCGCCGCGCGCTTCGATGCCGTCTTTTTTGACCGTGGACAGGACCAGCGCCGCCTGCTCGCCACCCATGACCGAGATCCTCGCGTTGGGCCACATCCAGAGCATACGCGGGCTGTAAGCCCGGCCGCACATCGCGTAGTTGCCGGCGCCGAACGAGCCGCCGATGACCACCGTGAACTTGGGCACCGTCGCCGTCGCAACCGCATTGACCATCTTGGCGCCATCTTTGGCGATGCCCGCGTGCTCGACGCGCTTGCCGACCATGAAGCCCGTGATGTTTTGCAGGAACACGAGCGGGACGCCGCGTCGATTGCACAGTTGCACGAAATGCGCGCCCTTTTTCGCGGATTCCATGAACAGGATGCCGTTGTTCGCGACGATACCCACCGGGTAGCCCTCGATGTGCGCGAATCCGCACACCAGCGTCGACCCGTACAACTTTTTGAATTCCTGGAATTGCGACGCATCGACGATGCGCGCGATGACCTCGCGGACGTCGTACGGGAAGCGGTATTCGCGCGACACGATGCCGTAGAGGTCGTCCGCCGAATACTTCGGCTCGACCGGTTCCTGCATGCGGAGCTCGTTGTGGCGGCGCAGATTCAGGTTAGCGACGATGTTGCGCGCGATATCGAGCGCGTGACTGTCGTCGTCAGCCAGGTGATCGGTGACGCCGGAGACACGCGAGTGCACGCTGCCGCCGCCCAGCGTTTCAGCGTCGACGACCTCACCGGTTGCGGCCTTGACGAGCGGCGGCCCGCCGAGAAAGATCGTGCCCTGGTCGCGCACGATGATCGCTTCGTCGCACATGGCCGGCACATAGGCACCGCCCGCCGTACATGACCCCATGACCACGGCGATCTGCGGGATGGCCTTCGCCGACAATCGCGCCTGGTTGTAAAAGATGCGCCCGAAGTGGTCGCGATCCGGGAACACCTCGTCCTGGCGCGGCAAGAAAGCGCCGCCCGAGTCGACGAGGTAAATGCAGGGCAGGTGATTTTGCTCGGCGATTTCCTGCGCACGCAGGTGCTTCTTCACCGTGAGCGGGTAGTAGGTGCCGCCTTTGACCGTGGCGTCGTTGGCGACGATCATGCAGTCGTTGCCGTGCACCCTGCCGATGCCCGTGATGATGCCGGCGGCCGGTACGTCGTCGTCATACACATGGTGGGCCGCGAGACGGCCGATTTCGAGAAACGGCGAGTCGTCGTCGAGCAGCCCGCCGATGCGATCGCGAGGCAGCAATTTGCCACGCTTGAGGTGGCGCTCGCGCGAGCGCGGCGATCCGCCGGTCATGATCTGCTCGGACAGTGCATGCAGGTCCTGGGCGAGCGCAGCATTGGCCTCGGCGTTTTGCCGGAATTCGTCGGACTGGCGGTCGATCTTGCTTTTAATGACTGGCATTAAACAGCTCGCGCCCGATGAGCATGCGCCGGATCTCGCTCGTGCCGGCGCCGATCGTATACAGCTTCGCATCGCGCAGCAGCCGACCCGCCGGGTATTCTTTGATATAGCCGTTACCGCCGAGTGCCTGGATAGTCTCGTCGGCCAGCCAGACGCCTTTTTCGGCCGCGAGCAGGATGCA
>JBFISV010000402.1:0-1893 GCA_041608415.1 Woeseiaceae bacterium | reverse complement strand
TGGACCAGGGCCATCGTATCCACGTCGCGATCGCCATCGACGAGCAAGACCGCAAGGCGGTAATCGATTTCAGCGGTACGTCGGCGCAGGTCGGCAGTAACTTTAATGCGCCGTCGGCGATCTGCATCGCCGCGGTCCTGTATGTTTTCCGGACCCTGGTGGACGACGACATACCCCTCAACGCCGGCTGCCTGAAGCCGCTCGAGATCATCATTCCGGAAGGCTCGATGCTGAGCCCGCGGTATCCGGCGGCGGTCGTTGCGGGTAACGTCGAAACCTCGCAGAGTATCACCGAAACGCTCTACGGCGCGCTCGGGGTAATGGCCTCGTCGCAGGCGACGATGAACAATTTCACCTTCGGCAACGACCGGCACCAGTACTATGAAACTATTTGCGGCGGATCGGGCGCGGGCCCCGATTTCGACGGCACCGATGCAATTCACACGCATATGACCAATACCCGGCTCACCGACCCGGAAATTCTGGAGTGGCGTCACCCGGTCTTACTGGAAAGCTTCGCCATAAGAGTCGGCTCGGGCGGCAAGGGCGCCCATCGGGGCGGTTGCGGCGTCGTGCGACGCGTGCGCTTTCTCGAGGCCATGACCGCCTCGATCCTGTCGGACCATCGCCGCGTTCCGCCCTTCGGCCTCGCCGGCGGCGAACCGGGGCAAGTGGGTCGCAATTGGGTCGTCCGCCGCGATGGCGCGATCGAGGAGCTGGCGGGCGCCGACAGCACGCAAATGAACCCGGGCGACGTGTTCGTCATCGAAACTCCCGGCGGCGGCGGATTCGGTCGCTAACAGCGGCGATCAAGTGACGCGGCTTCGCCCGGGCGAACAAACCTCTGCGTAAAGACTTCCGGGTTGTCGTTCTGGGCAATTCAGGAAAGCGGGTGTCGGTCCCCGGTCTCGAACGGATCCGGGTAGTCGGCTGCGTTGCGTTACGGCTGTTCGGTCAGCTCCCACCGGGCAGCGGCATCGTAACCGCAGCGGATCGCCGTCGTTGCCGCGGGCTGCGCGGAAGCGGTGCCGTCGGCGGCGGGCTCGACCGGCTCCGATTCGAGCAGCAGGCGGTTATCGTCGACATAATATCCGGTGACCTGCCGCGAACGGCTGTCGCCCACCTGCCGGGTCAATGGCTCGTCTTCGGTATCGACGAACACGGCCAGGTGCTGCTCCCAGGTGTCGTCCGCGCCGTCGCAGGTATAAACGATGGCGGCTTCGATGGGGTCGTCGCCGCACAGGTTGCCGTAGCGGGCTTCCGCCGGATAAAAGTAACAGCGCTTGCCGACGTTTTGCAGAATTCGGATGTGGCGGCCGTAGCGTTCGATTTGCACAAGCAGGACCGACTTGACGTCTTCGGCCGAGTCGCAGGTCCAGCCGAAGGTACCCAGCTTCCCGGCCAGACCCGCGGCTTTCGGGCCGCAGTAATCGGCATCGTTGCGCGCGCTCCAGGGATAGGTCGTGCCGGAGGGCTTGGTGTATTTTACCCGGCAGGCGTAGCCGGTTTCCCGTACTACTACGATCGACCGGGTCGCGCCGTCTTGCGTGCAGACGTAACCCGGCAGGGTCGCATCGGCGGATTCCGCCAGGCGTGGAAGAAGCGCCGTCACCAGCGATACCGCAAGCAGTCCGAATCGTCGGGTAGCGCCAGTCATCGCGTCGTATTTCACGTCGTCGTTCGAAATGACTCGACCGCTTCGCAAAAACCCAGTATCGCAAGGAATGCCGAACCCGCGAAAGTACAATAATTCGCAAAAAACCGGCATTGGTGAAAACCGGCCGGGGCTTCGGAATCGCCCGGAGCAGGTAATCAGAGCGAGGCAGGGTGGCAGTTAACTGATTTTTTTCAGTGCTGCAAAACGTTAACTGTCACCCATGCCAGCGGCGACTC
>JBFISV010000401.1:0-1900 GCA_041608415.1 Woeseiaceae bacterium | reverse complement strand
GGCCAGGCATCGCAATCCGAGCTGCCCTGCCACACCGCGCCCTCGGAACAGGTCGTCGCGTACCTGAACGGATCGCTCGGCAGCATCCACAGCGCCGGCCAGGTACCCTGGCCTCTCGGTAATTTCGCGCGGACCTCGAAACGGCCGTAGAGAAAATCACCCTTGCCGCTCGAATGCACGCGTCCCGACGTGTAGGCGGCGCCTTCGTAGTCTTCCCTGTGCGCCTCGATCACGAGCATGCCGTCCTCGAGGCGCAGGTTTTTCGGGCGACCCGTGTACGCCTGGTCCTCGTCGTTGACCTTGCGCGGCGGCCAGATGTTGGGGGACCACTTGCTTTCGTCCAGCGTGTCACCGTCGAACTCGTCTCTCCAGACGAGTTCCCACTCGGGCGTTGGCCGAGCCTTGTCGCGGACAACGAGGGCGCTCAGTACCGGCTCGCCGCTCGATGCCTCGAATCGAATGTCCAGTTCGCCGTCGCTGACGATCACGTTCGGCGCCGTCACCGTCAGCGCGGATATCGTTTTCCCGTCCCGGAAGAGCATCACGTCGAGATCCTCGACTACCCGTTTGCCCTGTGCATAGGCATCGAAAACCCGCTCGCCGCCGCCGATCTCGTCCGGCTCGGCGAAATGGAAGGTGATGTCGTACGTGCCGTTCTCGAACGGCCGGGAGATTTCGACGTCTCCTCTTCGATAGCTGCGGTACAGCTCGGGATCCTGCGAACCCTTCACGGTAGCCATCCGGCCCACGGTGCCGCCCGTGACGAACTCCTCGGCCGTGTACGCCGTGCCGTCGACGCCGTCGTAGGCCGGACCGCCGACGTTGACGGCCCAGACCAGGTCGCTGCCCGGGCCGGCGGCGGGAGCTGCGACGGAGTCTGCGACCGGCTGGTCCTGGCCGCAGCCGCTCAGCAGCGGCGCGACAAACAAGGCAAGACGGAAGTGATTCACTCTCGACAAGAGGTTTCGACCATTCATCATCCTGCCTTGCAGTAGTGATCGATGAAGCGCTGGTGCTCCGGAAGCTGGTTCACGAGGTTCTTGACCGATCCGTGAATGCCGGTGAGGAATTTCTCCAGTTCAGCGTCGTCCATCATGTTCACGATCGGGTGGTACTGCTCGGGCTCGAGCCCCTGCCCCAGCATGACCTGTATCCAGGAGTTCTCGCCGAACAGCTCGGTCGGGATCTTGAACACCCGGCCCGTCTGCTTGAACAGCTCGATGCGATGCGTCAGCGACTCCGGGATGTCCATCGACCGGCACTGGCGCCAGAAGGGCGTGTCGGTGCGGTCCGTCACGTGATAGTGGAGGACGATGAAATCGCGGACGTTCTCGATCTCGAAGTTCATCTGGTTGTTGAACTCGTCGATGTCCGGCTGGCGCACGCCGTCGTACGGGAACATCTGCATCAGCCGGATGATGCTGCGCTGGATCAGGTGGATGCTGGTGGACTCCAGCGGCTCGATGAAGCCGGACGACAGGCCCATCGCCACGCAGTTCTTGTGCCAGTGCCTGCGCGTTTGCCCGGACTGGAACTTGATGACTCTCGGCTCGGTCAGCGGTTTGCCCTCGATGTTCTTCATCAGGACATCGATGGCCTCGTCATCCGACCAGTGCTTGCTGCTGAAGACGATGCCGTTGCCGACCCGGCTCTGCAGCGGGATGCGCCACTGCCACCCCGATTCGCGGGCGATCGCCCGGGTGTAGGGGATCGGCGGGCCAACCGACTCGGTCTGCACGGCCACGGCGCTGTTCGACGGCAGCCAGTGCGTCCAGTCTTCGTAACCGGCGTTCAGCGTCTGCTGGATAAGAAGCCCGCGGAACCCGGTGCAGTCGATGAACAGGTCGCCTTCGAGGCGCTGGCCGGATTCGAGCTCGAGCGCCGTGATGTAGCCGCTCTC
>JBFISV010000400.1:0-1904 GCA_041608415.1 Woeseiaceae bacterium | reverse complement strand
TTTTGATGCACGATCGTTTAACTGACGTCGGGTTCCGGTGTAAGCGGACAGCCCTCGGTCAATGTCGTCAGCGGGCGTCGGTCCCGACCGAGCCGCCGGCGAGCTGCTCGAGCTGCTGCTCCTGCAGCGCGATCTTCTCAGCCAGCGCCTTGTTCTGCGACGTGAGCTCCTGCACGGACAGCCACAGCGCCATCATGACGTCCTGGCCGTCGATCTCCTTGTCCGAGCCGCGCCCGAAAACCTCGTGGAAGTCCTCGGCCATGAGGCCGAGCCGGCCTGCGGGGCCTTCGATGAAGTCGTACTCGTATACGTCGATGTTCGCGACCTTGTCGAGGATGTTACCGGGTTCCACGTCCTGCAAGTTCTTCTTCAGGGATCGGGACGAAGACGTCGTGAATGTCGCACTGCCGGCGTTGATCTTCGAATACGAGCCCGCGCTGCAGTTCGCGACGACGCTGCCGATCGTGAGATCGAAGTCAGGCGTTTGGCATCCGATTCCGACCTCACCGGCCGACGCGAAGTAATTGTCCCCCGTCGCGCTAAGCTGGAATTTCGGGTTACCGTTCGGGTCGTACATCTTCATCGTGGCCGCCGTGTTGCCGACCTCGGAAAAAAGCAGCAGCTTCTGGCCGTCTGACGACTTGATCTGAAAAACGGGCGAACCCGCTTCACGGCTCTTGACGTCCAGTTCGTGCTCGGGTGACGAGGCGCGTACGCCGACATTGTCGCCCTCGACGAACAGAGTTCCTGACTGGGCCGCGAACGGGATGGCGAGCCCGAGCAGAGCGATGCTGGCCTTCGTGAGCGAAAGTCGGCGGAATTTGGCGTTTTTCATAATTGTCTCCAGGGACTGTCGGTTGATCGCGCTTCAGGCTGACGTTAATGAATGAAGTTGCGTGTCGTGATTCGGTTTCAGTTGGCTCTCACCGCTTGCGCTTCGGCACTTTATCTTGATGCACCTCGACACTCGTGTAAGTGAGTCGGGCCCGGAGGCTTTGCCGCTGAAATTCGCGCCTCCGTTATGCCTTCTAATTTGCGCCGATTTTAGCGCATTCCGGCGACTGGTGGCGAATCGGCGCGCCGCGCACCGTCGGTGTGATGCCGCCGTGCCGCGGCGCAACGCCTGTATGCCGCGCAGCGAACGGGTTTTGACAGATTCCGGGCCGCAATCGACAACGACAAACGTGACATAATGCGGTGCCGGCGCGCTGCGCGCGGCCGCCGCGCGTCCCGAATTGCGCGCTCAATCGTTGGCTCGGTTCCCGGAGCCGTGCTCGTCTCCGCTGTGTTGCGATCTCGCGAGTTCGACGATTCGTCGCGCTTGCTTCAGGTGCGGCCGGTCGATCATCTCACCGTCCATACCGAGCGCCCCGGCGCCGGGATTGCCGGCGAACAGCGCGACGATGCGTCGCGCGCGCTCGATCTCGGCCGCCGTCGGCGTGAACGCGTTGTTGATGATCGGCACCTGGTCCGGGTGAATCGCGAGCATGCCAGCAAATCCGTCGCGGCGGGCCTCGGCCGCATAGCGTTCGAGCCCGTCGGAATCGCGAAAATCCGTGAACACGGTATCGATCGCGGCCACGCCTGCCGCGGCCGCGGCGAACAGGCACAGCGATCGCGCGAGCTGGTACGGCGCGAGCCAGTCGCCGCGATCGTCGCGGTTTTGCGTGGCGCCCACGGCCGCGCTGAGATCCTCGGCGCCCCACGTGAGGCCGGCGAGCCGCTCGCTCGCGCCGACGTAACCGCCCAGCGCGAACAGCGCCTCGGGCCGCTCCGTCGCCAGCGGCAGGATCCGCGTCCGGCCCGGCGCGATGCCGTGCGCGGTTTCGAGTTCGTCGAGCCTTGCGGCGAGCTCGATCGTGTCCGCCGCGGATTCGGGCTTCGGCAGGACGATGCCGGCCGGC
>JBFISV010000399.1:0-1912 GCA_041608415.1 Woeseiaceae bacterium | reverse complement strand
CCGAGCTCGATCGCCTTCGCATACTGCCCGGCAGGAAGATTGCGTGCATATTTTGCATACGGCACGTGCCAGCCCGGATCGAGTTCGATCGCGATCAGGAACTCCTCCCCGGCCTCCGCGCTGCGATTCACATACGCAAGTGCGACCGCGAGGTTGACGCGCAGCACCGGGCTCAGGGGATCCAGGTCGACCGCTTTTCGAAACGCAGCTTCGGCCTCATCGCTCCTGTCGAGGCCGCCCAGCAAGTGCCCGTAAACCTTGTAGGCGGGTGCGTAGTTCGGATCATTGCGAATGGCCCTGCGGATCAGCGTCTCGGCTTCCGTGACATTCCCGGCGTAGAATGCGTCGTCAGTCAGCATCTCGAGCACTTGCGGCAAACTGCCGTCCAGGGAGCGGGCTATCTCCAAGGCGGCCCGGTGCGCTGCCAGGGCGTCGGCCGCCGGAATGCGGCCGAAGCGGACATCCGCGGCCAGGTAATAGGTCTTGGCGAGCCCGGCATGCGCCAGGACGAATCCGGGGTCGTGCCGCAGGGCGATCTCGAAGTGCTCTATTGCCTTTTCGAGTGACTCCGCCCGGCGCTTGTGCATCTGGAACATACCGAGGTAATACGCCTCGGCGGCTTCGCGGCTTCGGGTCCATGGGCGCCGCGCCGAATCCCCGTCGCCGGAATCCGATCTCAGGACTTCCGTGACGCTCGCAGCGATCCGGTCCTGCACAAAATATTCCTCTGCAAGTAAGGGCTCGTAGACCTCCGACCAGATGTGAAAACCGTTCGACGAGTCGACCAGTTGTGCCGTTATGCGAAGCCGGTCCCCGGAGCGCCGGATGGTGCCCTCGAGCACGACGTCCGCACCGAGGCGCTCACCGATCTCCCGGATGTCGGCGCCGGTGTCGTGCAGGGCGAACGACGACGTCCGCGCCACCATGCGAATGCCGGGCACGGTCGCGATGCGGTGAATCAGCTCCTCCGCGATGCCGTCGCCGACATGCTGCCGGTCCCGATCCTCGCTCAAGTCCACGAAAGGCAGCACGGCGATCGATTCGAATCTGCCCGCCGCCCTGCTGCGATCGAGCGATACGGATACATCGGAGCTGCTCAGGAACAGGAAGCTGCCGGCGATGAACAATGACAACACGGGGGTCAGGAATCGCGGCCTGTCCTGGACAAGTGTGCGCCCGGCGCTGCCCGGTGCATCGATCCCGACCGCGGCAATCAGGCGGTAGCCCTTTTTCGGAACCGTCACTATGTAACGCGGGCTGCGCGCGTCATCGCCCAGCGCCTTGCGGAGCTGCGCGATTCCCTGGTAGATGGGCTGATCCGAAATGGCACGGCCGGACCAGACTCGCTCGGCAAGCGCGTCGGTGCTCAGGGTTTCGCCGGCGTGACTCGCGAGGTGCGCGAGCAGGTCCATGATCCGCGGTTCCAGGACGACGTCCTCGCCAGGCCGCCGTATCCGGTCCAAGGAGGGCTCGACCGTCCACTCCCCAACCGTGAACTGCGTACTGTTCGACAGCTCTGACATGCCTGCCTGGCGCGGATGCGACCACTCGAACATGTCCCACAAGTATAGTCGTCGCATCCGCATGCCAGGCCGGCGGTGCCTCGCGCACCCCCCTGGCAGGCTTTTATTCCCATATCCGCCGCCTCAGATGGCCGGGCGGCCGGAATCCCTCGAGTCGAAGCTTGTTATCGCTCCTCGGCGACGAACCGAAACGGCCCGAATACGAAGTCGAGATTCGTTCCCTGTATGCAGGCCGCGGCGAGCGCATCCCCGACGACCTCCCAGCGCCGTTTGCCGCCCGCGTCCGCAAGGCGCGTAACGGTAACGGTCGTCGGGTTACTCGCGGCCGGACATTGCTCCGCCGCGCCGGCCGCCTCGAAACGAATGAAGACCCATTCCTTCGAGCCCTT
>JBFISV010000398.1:0-1916 GCA_041608415.1 Woeseiaceae bacterium | reverse complement strand
GAGCCTCCCTAGGTCCACATCGCTTCCATGAGATACGCGTTCGCCTGCCTCGCGACGTCCTGCAGGCGCCGGTATTCGGCGGCCGACGTCGTGATCGGCTTCTCGCACAGCACGGCCTTGCCGGCCGTGAGCGCGGCGCTCGAGTGCTCGAAGTGCAGCGTATGCGGCGTCGCAACGTAGATCGCATCGATCTCGGGGTCGGCGTAGAGTTCGTCGTAACCCTGGTACGCGTTCGCGATACCGTGTTTTTCAGCGAACGCCGCGGCGGCCGTGCGATCGCGCGCGGCGACGGCGTGGACATGAGCATTCGGCACGTGGCGTATATCGCTTGCGAAGGTGTTCGCGATATTGCCGGCACTGACGATACCCCATTTAACGACCTGCATTCCGTTACCCATCCGCGATTATCGACCCGTGATCGCCGGCGCTCGGGCGGCAGCGCCCGTTTGCGGCCGCAACACGCGCTCAGGTCTCGGCCCGGACCGGGTTGATCAGGGTTCCGATTTTCGAGATTTCGGCCCGCACGATATCGCCGTCTGCGAGAAATCGTCCGGCACCGAAAGCGATAGCGTGCGGCGTACCCGTGGCGATGACGTCCCCCGGTTCGAGCGTCACGCCGTTCGACGCGTGATGAATCAGGTCTTCGATGCGATGCGTCATGCCGGCCGTCGTTCCCGATTGCCGCATTGCCGGATCGTTGTCGAGGGTCAGCGAGATGCCGAGGTCATAGGGATCGGGAATCTCGTCGCGTGTCACGAGCCACGGGCCGATCGGCGCGGCGGTGTCGAGGTTTTTCAAGGTGTACCAGTGCAGCCGTTCGGAATCCGGCTCGCCGGGCAGCGTTCTGCGGTCCCTGAAACTGAGATCGTTGATGATGGAGTAGCCCGCTACGTGGTCGAAGGCATCGTCACGCGCGACGTACTTGCCTCGCCGCCCGATGATGACGGCCAGTTCGATTTCGCTGTCGTGCTGCCGCGACGTTTTCGACAGGCAGACGGGCGCCCGGTGAGCCGTCATCGTCGTCGGCATTTTGGTGAAGAAATACGGTTCCGCGGACTGCTTGCCGCCGCTCGCTGCAGCATGCGAGCCGTAATTCATCGTGACGCAAATTATCTTCGCGCGGTCACCGGCCGGCGGATGAAACACGATACTGCCGGCGTCGTGCCGTGACTCGTCGTCGCCGCGCTCGCGTTCCCGTTCACAGACGTCGCGCGCGAGTGCGAGCGCGTCGTCGCCGCCGGCCAGCAGGCTGGTCAGTGAATCGAAGCAGGCCGGGGGCTCGCCGCCGAAATGGCGCCGGTACGCGGACTTCATGTCGACGATGGTTTCGCCGCCGAGATTTGCGCCGAGTCGTCGCACCGCAGCGGCCGAGGTGGAGAACGCGAGCAGCCTCATCTCGGGTACCGTGGTGTTTCGCGGACAGGATCGCGTTCAGGCGCCGCGCGGGCTGCTTTTGAGATCAATGGGGCGCGGGGCCGAGCGCGGCAATCGTTGCGCGCAGCAACTCGCGGTTGTCGTGCATCCAGGGATGAAAATCGTCGCGGTAGAACAGGCGGAAGTCGTCGGCGACTTCCGAAAGGATGCCGTGCTTGCCGAACAGGAACTCATAGCCCTCGCGCCAGAACGATGCCGACATGACCGGTTTGCCCTCCATGCGCCGCATCGAGACGATCGAGCGAATCACGTTGTACGGGAAACGCATGCGGATGATGCGCATGACCTGGCGGAGCAGCTTGCGCTGCCCGCCGACGGCGAGAAAGACGTCATAGGCCACCGACTTGTGCTCGGTTTCCTCGATGGCGTGCCATTGCCAGAGATCGGCCATCGCCGGGTCCGCGCCGTCCATCCAGCGCGAATTGCGCATCGACCCGGCCGCAAACATCGCCGTGATGTGTTCGAGGACGACGGTCGCCGCG
>JBFISV010000397.1:0-1942 GCA_041608415.1 Woeseiaceae bacterium | reverse complement strand
CGCGCTGGTTCTCGCCACGGGGCTCGTGGTCGACGACGCGATCGTGGTGCTCGAAAACATCACGCGGCGGCGCGCGCAGGGCCTCGGCGCCCGCGCCGCGGCCGTCCTCGGTACGCGGCAGGTATTCTTCGCCGTCGTGACGACGACCGCGGTGCTGATCTCCGTATTCGTGCCGATCGCGTTCCTGCCGAGCACCGCGGGACGCCTGTTCCGCGAGTTCGGCCTCGTACTCGCGACCGCGGTCATCATCTCGAGTTTCGTGTCACTGACCCTGGTGCCGGCGGCGGCGTCGCGGCTGCCGGCCGACATCACGCAACATGCGCTGCGCCGATTCATGGTGCGGATCGGCGAGCGCATCGCCGGCTTCTACGCGCGTTCGCTGGCCTTCGTTCTCGACCGACCGGCACTGCCGATCGTCGGCGCACTGCTGTTCGCAGGCGGCAGTTTCCTCGTTTACAAAGCCATCGACCAGGAGCTGCTGCCACCCGAGGACCGGGGTCTCATCGGCATCTACGCGGCCGGTCCGGACGGCGTCGGCATCGGCTACATGGACCGCCAGACCCGCATCATAGAGAACATCGCGCAGTCGCTCGTCGAGAGCGGCGAGGCGACGTCGTTGCTGACCATCGTCGGCACCTGGGACCCGAACCGCAGCCGCGTCCTCATTCCGCTGGCCGACTGGCACCAGCGCGACCGCAGCCAGCAGGAAATCATGGCGGAGCTGCGTGAGCCCTTGTCGCGCATCCCCGGGGCGTACGTGTCCGTCGGCGGCAGCAACAGCCTCAACCTGCGTCGCTGGGGCGGCGACGTGCGCGTGGCGCTGGTCGGCAACGACTACGCGACGATTTTTGCGGCGGCCAAGGACTTCAAACGCGCCATCGAAGAACGCCTCACGAACCTCACCCAGCCGGAGATCTCGTACGATCCGACGCAGCCACAGCTATCGGTGGACATCGACCGCCGCCGCGCCGCCGACCTCGGCATCGATCTCGACAACCTCGCGGCCACGCTCAGGGCGATGATCGACGGCGACGAACTCGTCGATCTCAACGTCGCCGACGAGGCCGTGCCGATATTGCTCGAGTCGTCGAGTGGCGAGATCAACGATCCCACCGATCTCGTGAACCTGTTCGTGAGCACCCGGGGCGGCCGGCTCGTGCCGCTGTCGAGCATCGTCACGCTGCGCGAGGAAGGCGTCGCCGCGCAGCTCGACCGCGAAGCGCAGCGCCGGGCCATTCGGGTCGGCATGGACCTGGCCGGGGATGCGACGCTCGCCGAGGCGGTTGCCGAGCTGCGGGCCCTCGCACGCGAGGTATTGCCGCGGGACGTATCGATGATTTTGCAGGGCGAAGCGGCGCAGCTCGAGGAGACGTCGCGCGAGGTCGCGTTCACCTACCTGATCGCGCTCGCCGTGATCTTTCTCGTGCTTGCGGCCCAGTTCGAGGGTTTCACGAGCGCCCTCGTGGTCACACTCATCGTGCCGTTCGGCGTCGCGTCGGGCATCGTCGCACTGGCGCTGACCGGAACGTCGTTGAACATCTACTCGCAGATCGGGATGGTTCTGCTGATCGGGCTCATGGCGAAAAACAGCGTGCTCGTGGTCGAGTTCGCAGACCAGCTGCGCGACAAGGGCAAGAGCGTGCGCGATGCGATCGAACAGGGTGCCGGCGTGCGGCTGCGCCCGGTCACGATGACCATGATGTCGACGATACTCGGCGGCCTGCCGCTGATACTCGGCTCAGGCGCCGGAGCCGAGGCGCGATCGTCGATCGGCTGGGTCGTGTTTGGCGGCCTCGGGATCGCCGCACTTTTCACGCTCTACCTGACGCCCGCGCTGTACCTGCTGCTCGCGCGCTATTCCAGTGCGCGAGCGGGCGAGCAACAACGTCTCGTCACCGAACTCCGCGATGCGAAGCATTTCGCCGAAGAGCGGCTGTGACGG
>JBFISV010000396.1:0-1946 GCA_041608415.1 Woeseiaceae bacterium | reverse complement strand
GGGAATCGAGTACGCCGTCGAGCAGCAACTCGTCGTCGGGAGCCACGCTGCGGCCGGCATCATTCATCAGCTCCCGCTCGATAAATCCCTGGATCAAAATTTGCGTGGTCGTCACGTTTTCGCCCCTTCAGCGACTCGTTGCGGCCGACACTGGTGCCGCAGTGCGCACTGCGTGGCGTTCGCTTGTTTTTTGAATGGCGCCTCCGGATTATTTTTCGCGGATTCGAGCGCCAGTCCGAGCCCGGCATTTGCCCGGTAATTCTAGCAAATTATGTTACAGCCGCCGATTTCCTTTGTACATAATCCGACGTTGCCGGCGCGGCTGCGGCGCGCCGCGATGGCCGCCGCCCCCGGTCACCAACACGGGAATCGCTCTCGTCGTGATGCTGCGACAACAGATGACTAGCCCGGCATCGGCGCGTCCCCGATTCGCTGTTCAGCCAGCCGCCCGCGGTCGATCTTGCCACTGCTGGTGCGCGGCAAGTCGCCGACGATGTCGATCTCGCGCGGCAACGCATAGGACGGAATTTTCGTCCTTGCGTGGCGCATGAGTGCCGCCGCGTCGACGTCTTCGCCTGCGTTGAGGATGACACTCGCGAGAATCGCATTGCTTCCCTGGCCGTCGGGAACCGCGATCGCCGCGGCCTCCGAGACGCCGGCATGACTCGCGAGCGCAGCCTCGACCTCGTCGAGCTCCACGCGGTGGCCGCGGGTCTTCACCATGCGGTCCTTGCGCCCGAGGAAGCGCAGCAGGCCATCTTTGCGCCGCACGACGACGTCGCCCGTGCGGAAATAGACGTCGGGAAAAGGTCCGAACGACTCCCGCCGCAAAAACACGCGCGCATTGAGATCCGGGCGATTCCAGTAGCCGCGGGTCAGCGTCGAACTGCGGATGCAAAGCTCGCCCTCCTCGTCGATTCCGCACGGCGTGTCGTCGTCGCGCAGAATGAGGTCCTCGGAATTGAGCGACACCGTGCCGATCGGTATCGGCTCGTCGTAGTCGTCCGCAAGCGGCGGCACGTCGTAACAGGTGCACGACGGCGCCTCGGCGGGCCCGTATACGTTGGTGAAGCGGGTTTCGGGCAGCCTGCCCATCAATTCGCGCAGATGTTTGGGCGGAAACGGTTCGCCGCCGAAGAGCACCCAGCGAAGCGTGGAGAGATCGCAGTGCTCCATCGCGCCGCGCTTGAGCATTTCGATCAGCGTGTAGGGCACCGTGAACACGACACTGACGCGCTCGGTCTCGATGTGCTTTGTCCAGCTCGCCGGGAACTTCGTCACCGGCTCGGGAACGAGGACCACGGTGGCGCCGGCCTGGGCTGTGGAGAAGAAGTCGAAAATACTGAGATCGAAGTGCAGCGGCGCGTGACTCGCGACACGGTCATCGGCCGCCAGGCCCGTGTGGATGGCGCCCCAGCGCGCATAGCTGACGCTGCCACGATGCGTATGCATCATGCCCTTGGGCTGGCCCGTCGATCCGGAGGTGTACATGATGTAGCCGAGGTCGAGATCGATGATCGCTACCTCGGGCGGCGCCGCGGGATACGAATGGATGCGCGGCCAGCCGATACACTGCATCGGGAGGCCTGCCTCCACGCCATAGACCCGGGTGGCCGCGCGGCCATCCAGCTCGACCAGCGTCTTCGCCATGCGCTCGGAGCTCACGAGATGCTCGATGTCACAGTCGTCCAGGATAAACGCCAGGCGTTCGGCCGGCATGAAGGGATCGAGCGGGACGAACACGCCGCCGGCCTTGAGAATGCCGTAGATCGCGACGCCCAGCTCGAGGCTCTTGTGCATGAAGATACCGACGCGCGCCTGTCGTTCGAGACCGTTGTCGAGCAGCGCATTGGCGAGACGATTACTCGCCGCATCCAGTGCCGCATAGCTCATCTCCTCGCCCTCGAAGCTCAGGGCCGGATGGTCCGGCGTTTCCTTCGCGAAGT
>JBFISV010000395.1:0-1972 GCA_041608415.1 Woeseiaceae bacterium | reverse complement strand
CATCATGCTCATGCCGCTGGCGGTTTCGTTCGTCGGGTTGATGCCGAGCGGGGAGGACGGTGCGACGGCGCCGGTCGCGGTCTGCACCATGCGTTCGAGGTCGTTCGCGTGGCGATAGCTGTTCTGATCTGGCCCCGGCAGTTTGAGGATGCTCATCGCTTCGGCCGGGTTGCCGTTGACTGCGATCCGCTTGCCGGGCGTCACCGTCGAATCCATCGATCGCGGCGCCATCAGCGTGTTGACGATCGTCATCGGGTACGTGCTGAGGCTCAGCGCGTCGATGCGGGCGCGGATTTCGGTGTCGAGCGCCTTTTGTGCGTTGTACGCCTTTTCGACCACACCGCGGCCCCAGAACCGGTTCGGCACGGTATCCCACTGGCACGCGACGAAGCCGCGATCCTGCATGATGTAGGGGTTTTCGTTCGCGGCCAGGCGTTTCGTCCGGTTCGCGATGATGACGATAGCCTCGACGAGTTCGTCGCCGTCGAGGTCTTCGACGCGGATTTCAACCGCGGCCGTGAGGTACCGCTTTTTCTTCAGCAGCGCCTTCGGCACTTTGCCGTGGTATTCGAGGATCTCCGTGCCCTGCTCGTCGGCGGGCCGGGATTCCTCGCGGTCGTCGAGGTACAGCGAATGATCGAGCGATCCGAGGAAGCCGTCGTCGTAAATGCCCGCCGCCTGTTTCTCGGTAACGATATGCGTCGGCTGCATGAAGATGTGCGCGACGCCGAGCGAGTCTTCTATGGAGGTCGCCGCGGGGTCGATGGCGAAGTTCATCGGATCGACCGCTTCGTACTTCACGGCCATCGCTTCGGACATTTCGACCTGTCCGGTATACAGCGGCTTTTTGCGTTTCTCTATTTCGACGTAGATTTTGATGATCGGACAGCCGTACAGCGCGCCGTTCAACAGCGCCTCAGTCACCGTCGACTGCACGTTCGCGTGCGCCATATCGTAGGACAGGAAATCGATGATGATTTCCGATGCTTCGGCGTCGAGGTCCGGATCGCCGGTCGGGTCGAATCCTTCCACGTCGAACCAGCGTTTGCGCGCGAAGATGGACTCTTCCATTTCCGCGACCTGGGATTCGACGGCCTGCTGTGTCGCGGGCGTGATGATGCGGGAGCGCTCTACCTTGCGGTCCTTGTCCTGCTCCGACCACTTGCCGCGCCAGATGCGGTAGTACTCCGCCCACCGCTGTTTGTACTGCTGGTCGCGCCAGCGCTCCCACGGCTCGACCTGCGCGACGACCCACGACACCAACGGATCGTCGAGGCCGGCCGCTTTGTCTTTCCGCTTTTCGAGTCCCGTGATCATGCTCAGTAACCCGCTACGTCATCCAGGAACGTGAAGTTATCCTGTACCGCGTCTTCGGCCATGTAGTTCACGCTCGCCACCTGGTCGATATACGCCAGTGCGTCCAGCATGTCATCGTGCGCCATCGGGTTCGGGAAATCGGCCGCTTGCTCGCGGAATTTCTTCATGTACGAACCTTCCTTGAACGTGAGGCGCCCCTGCTCTAACCGGCCCTGCAGCGCCCACTGTATGCGCCCCTGTTTGTTCTTCGCGCCGTGCGTCACATCCGCGATCGGGGGAAATACGCCGAGGCGTTTCATGTTGTCGACGAGATACGGGTACACGGCGTTTTTGAGCGGGCCCTTTTCGATGCCGATCACGCGCGGGTGATATTTCTGCGCGGTACGCAGGATGCGGATGGCCGTTTCGCGGACATCCCAACGCCCGGTGATGATCTCATGCACGTACCAGCCGTAGGTGCCCACCTCGACCACCGCAATGGCGGTGTCGTCGAGCGTCTTGCCGTGGCGTTTCTTGATTTCCTCGAACCCGGATAAATCGACCGCCATGTAGAGTTCGCCGTCTTCGCCGGGCGCCTTGTCGAGGCAGTTGATCCACTCGGATTTGAACGTCATGCCGCCCGTGGCCGTGAAGCTCGCGCGGAGTTCCTGCGCCT
>JBFISV010000394.1:0-1980 GCA_041608415.1 Woeseiaceae bacterium | reverse complement strand
TCGAGTCCGTCGAGCTTGTGCGCGCGGTACTTGAGCTTGCCGGCCTGGAAATACGCGAGTAGCTTCTGCGTCATCGCCGGCACGTTGTCCCAGTGGTCGGGCATCGTGAAGCCGCGAATCGTCAGGCGGCGCCTTATGACGTTCAGCCAGTTCGGGCCCGGAGACGGCTTGTCCGTGTTGTAGTCGGCAATCATGCCGCAGACGATGATGCGGCCGTGCGCGTTCATGCGAGCGAACGTGAGATGTTGCACCGGGCCGCCCGTGTTCTCGAAATAGAGATCGACACCGTCCGGTGTCGCCGCTTTCAATTGTTTCGCGAGGTCGTCCGACTTGTAATTGATCGCCGCATCGAAGCCGAGTTCTTCTTCGAGCCAGCGGCATTTATCGTCCGTGCCGGCCGTGCCGACTACGCGCAGACCTTCTGCCTTCCCGATCTGCCCCACCATCGAGCCGACCGAGCCGGCCGCGCCCGACACGACGAGCGTCTCGCCCGCTTTCGGCTTGCCGATTTCCATGAGTCCCTGGTACGCCGTGAGGCCCGGCAGCGCCAATACACACAGCACGGCCTCCGCCGGTACGCCGGGCGGCAGCTTGTGCAATCCCTTGCCGTCACTGACGGCGTATTCGGTCCAGCCGATCATGCCCATGACCGCATCCCCGGCGGCGAAGCCGTCGTGCTTCGACTCGACCACCTCGGCGACGCCGCTCGAACGCATGATCTCGCCGAGTTCCACGGGCGGTATGTAGCTGTTGCGGTCCTCCGACATCCAGCCTTTCATGGCCGGGTCGAGCGACATGTGCGTCTGTTTCACGAGGATCTGGCCCTCCGCGAGCTCGGGCGTCTCGAGCGTGACGGTTTCGAAAAGATCCGGCGTGATGTGGATATCGGGCCGTTTGACGAGCTTGATGGCTTTGTATTTCATGAGCTTCCTCAGGGCTGCGCTGCTTGTTGCTTTTTGTCAGTTGCTGACTGCCGACTTCGCATGGTACCCGTAAACGGCGCCGGACATCAGCCTACCGGTGGCGGTGCGCACGACTTCTGCAGGCGCCAGGCGCGAGTGTGAGCCCGGCCCTTTTCATCGGCCGGCCGGCCACGCTAAGCTCCGCGCATGACTTACTGCCTAGCCGCCTGCGTCGACGACGGCCTCGTGTTCGTGTCCGACTCGCGCACCAATGCCGGCATCGACCAACTCGGCGTTCACAGCAAGATGCACGCGTTCACCGGCATCGAGGGGCACTTCTTTACGCTGTTGAGCGCCGGCAACCTCGCGACCACGCAGGCCGTCGTGGCGCGACTGCGGCGCGACATACGGGAAAACGCGGCGACCAGCCTCGCGAGCGTCCCGCGCATCCGCGATGCCGCCGACTACGTCGGCACGGTGAATCGCGAAGCTGTCGAGAAATACGGCAACGAGGATGCGGAGGAGGCTTTCGTGCCGAGCGCCGATTTCATTTTCGGCGGCCAGATCGGGGACGACGCGCATGCACTGTTCCTGATCTACGCGCAGGGCAACCACATCTCATCGACGCCACTCGTACCGTTCCTGCAGATCGGCGAGCAGAAATACGGGCGCCCGATCCTCGACCGCATCGTGCAGATGCAATCGAGCCTCGAGACGGTCGCGCTGTGCGGCCTCGTATCGATGGACTCGACGATGCGGAGTAACGCGAGCGTCGGTCCGCCGATCGAACTCATGCTGTATCGGCACTCGAGTTCCGCACCGCCGGTCCACATCGTCTACGGCGAGGACCACCCCTATCTCCGGACGATCCGTGAAGCGTGGGCCGTCAACCTGCGCCGCGCGTTCGATGAATTGCCGCCGCTGTCCCTGCCGGGAGCCAGCGTCCGGCTCGTCGATACCTAGGGAGACTCTGATTAATTCTCATCGCACACGTTGCGTTCATTTGGCCTGTGGTGCGGCGCGTTCCGCCGCGCGTATGTCGATACTCGCAAGGAGCGCAACATAGCCACAGGCCAAG
>JBFISV010000393.1:0-1982 GCA_041608415.1 Woeseiaceae bacterium | reverse complement strand
GCGGATCGTGATGTTCGATCTCGTGATCGCGATCGGCAATTGCTACGTAAGCCATGTACTCGTTCCTCGTGCGCCGGCGGGCCGGTTTCGAATTAGCTAAAGAGTGTTGATGTAGGCGACGAGGTCGTTGATGGCCTGGTCGTCCTGCAGGATGCGCCCCATGAATCCCATCTGCATACCGTAATAGTCCTGGGGATGGCTGCCGCGAATGCCCTGCTTGAAGTTATGCAACTGCCGGGCGACGTACCAGTCCTGCAAACCGGCGGTGCGCGGCGCGTTGAGCGCCTCGTTGCCCATGCCGTCCTGCCCGTGGCAATAGGCGCAAACCCGGTACAGCTTCGCGCCGTTCTTCGTATCGCCGCTGATCGTGGCCGGCACGGCCCTGTCGGGCAACGTGCCGATATGCGCAATGACGTTGTCGACCGCCGCTTCGTCGGGCATCGTCGCCGCCATCGGCGCCATTTGTTTGCCGTAAACGTCGCCCTCGTGGGTGCCGCGCAGGCCGGACTTGTACAGCTCGATCTGCCGTTTCAGGTACCAGGGGCTCTGCCCGGCGAGCCTGGGTGCGTTGAGGGCCGGCAGCCCCTCCCCCTGCTGGCCGTGGCAAGCCGCGCATACCGCGTATTGAGCCGCGCCGATGCTCGCGTTGCCGGGCACGGCGTTCTGCTCGTCGGCGAACGTCGGCTGCCGCGCGAGCCAGGATTCGAAGTCGGCGGCCTCGTCGACGACCACGGCGCCACGCATCGTGTGGTGCGCGATGCCGCACAGCTCTTCGCACAATATTTCGAAGCGGCCGATCTCCGTGGGCGTCAGCCAGAGGTAGGTATCCATGCCGGGCACGAGATCCATCTTCACGCGAAACTGCGCCACCGCAAAATCATGCAGCACGTCTTTCGAGCGCAACAGGAACTTGACGGGCCGGTCGACCGGTATGTGCACCTCGGGGTTCATCACCACGACGTCGTCGCGGCCGTGCGGATCGTCGGGATCGATGCCGAAGGGGTTTTCGCTGGAAATACGCTCCGCATCGACCTCGCCGAGCTTGCCGTCGACGCCGGGAAAGCGGTACGTCCAGTGCCACTGCTGGCCGACGGCCTCCACCACGTGCGCGTCGTCCGGCACCTCGACGAATTTCGCCCAGACGAGCAGACCCGGCGTCAGCATCGCGGCCACGCCCACGGCCGTGAGGCCGGTCAGCCAGGCCTCGAGCTTCTTGTTTTCCGGTTCGTACCTGGCCTTCGATGCCTCGCCCTTGCGATGCCGGAACTTCATGACGCAAAACGCCATGAAGAGATTGACCGCGATGAACACGACGCCGGTCACCCACAGCGTGATGTCGACCGTGAAGTCGACCATGCCCCAGTTCGATGCCAGCGGCGTGAACGTCCAGGGGCTCAGGAGGTGGAAGAGAACGGAACCGACGACGAGCAGGATCAGGACAACGGCGAAAGGCATACTGCAGGCATCCTTTATGAAATTCAGTGCGATTCACCCGGCGGCGACCGGCCCGCCAACGGTGGCTCACGTTTTTTCAGTTCGCATCTGTCAGCCCCGCTTTTTCCGCGGTTCGGCAAAAATTGTCAGCATCTTTTCGAGGCGTCGCGTCGATACCGGCGAACTGAATCCCCGAATCGAGCATAAGGGATTGAACCCCCGATTTCCACAAACTTGGCAGCGCCACGGCATGCGCTTTTCGGACCACGCGGGAGACCCGCGCGGCCGCGCCCTCGCCGGCCCGGACGCGGCACGCACGGGCTCCGGACTGCGCGCGGGAATCTGCTTCGCCCGGGTTTTCGCGAGCGAGGGCAACCGGCCTGTCCGTTGCCTCGCGACGGGCTCGTCCCCGGCGATCGGTACGCGGGCGAGAGCGCAGGTTGCCGGACCGGATCGGCGCTAGAGACTCAGCCCGATCTCTTCGCGCACGGCGCGCTCGGCTTTCCTGAAGTCCGACTCGAGATGTTCGAGTTCTTCTTTCAGCGGCT
>JBFISV010000392.1:0-1989 GCA_041608415.1 Woeseiaceae bacterium | reverse complement strand
GCGTGGCGGCGGAGCAGGCCCCGCCCGTGCCGGTCGTCCGCCCCGCCGCGCCGCCGTCGCCGTCGCCCGGCGCCACTGCGCTGGTTCCGCTGGTCGATCTTGCATGGGGACGCAGCGGCGACAAGGGCAACACGGCGAACGTTGCCATCATCGCGCGGCACCCCGACTACCTGCCATTCATTTACGCAGCCCTGAGCATCGCGGTAGTACGCGATCGATTCGAACATTTTCTCGCGCCCGGCGCCGACGTCGAGCGCTTTTACCTTCCGGGGTCCCACGCCCTGAATTTCGTCCTGCACGATGTGCTCGGCGGCGGAGGTATCGCGAGCCTTCGCAGCGACCCGCAGGCCAAGGGCTATGCGCAGCTGTTGCTCGACGTGCCGGTTGCGGTCAGCGAAGGAATCGCGGCCGGGCTCGCGAGTGTTCGCGACGGGGCCGGCTCATGAGCGTCTTCCGCACGAAAATCGATACCGCCGCGGATTCGTTCGTGACGAATCGCCGCGACATGATGCGCTTGATCGGCAAGCTCGAGGACCTCAACGCACGCGGTGCGGCGCTGTCCGAACGGCGCAAGCCGCGTTTCGAGGCGCGCGGGCAGCTGACGCCGCGGCAGCGGCTGGCGCGGCTGCTCGATGCGGGCATGCCGTTTCTCGCGATCGGCAATCTTGCCGGCTATCTGCTCGATAGCGCCGATCCGGACAAGTCGATTGCGGGCTCGACGTGCATTGCCGGCATCGGCTTCGTTGCGGGCGTGCGCTGCGTCGTCGTCGTGGACGACAGCGGTATCATGGCGGGTACGCTGACGAAGGCGGGCGGTTATCGAATCATGCGTGCGCAGGAAATCGCGCGCGAACAGAAGCTGCCGTTCGTGCACCTGGTCGAGAGTGCCGGCGGCGACCTCATGAACTACGAAGTGGAGGGCTTCACGGAAGGCGGCCGGCTGTTCGGCAACCAGGCGCTGTTGAGCAAGGCGGGCATACCCGTGATCTCGATTCTGCACGGCTCGTCGACGGCGGGCGGCGCCTACATGCCGGGCCTCAGCGACTACGTCGTTGCCGTCAAAGGCCGCGGGCGTGCATTTCTCGCGGGGCCGCCGCTGCTCAAAGCCGCCACTGGGGAAATTGCGACCGAGGAGGAACTCGGCGGTGCCGAGATGCACGCGAGCATTTCCGGGCTGGCCGAATATCTCGCGGACGACGACGGCCACGCAATACTGATCGCGCGCGAACTCATCGAGCGGCTGCAGTGGAACCGCGAATGCCGCACGCCGCCCTGCCGCGATTTTGCGGAGCCTCGTTACGATCCCGACGAGATCGCCGGCGTCGTACCTGTGGATTACCGGATCCCCTACGACGTGCGCGAACTCGTCGCGCGCGTGGTCGACGGTTCGGATTTCCTCGATTTCAAGTCCCGCTACGGGCCCGCGACCGTGTGCCTGCAGGCGGAGATTTTCGGTCACGCCTGCGGCATCATCGGCAACAACGGGCCGCTCGATCCGCCGGGCGCGACCAAGGCCGCGCAGTTCATGCAGCTTTGTGACCAGAGCAATCTGCCCGTGGTTTTCCTGCAGAATACGACCGGCTATATCGTCGGCACGAAGTCCGAGCAGGCGGGGATGATCAAGCACGGATCGAAAATGGTGCAGGCCGCGAGAAACCTCGAAGTGCCGCGACTGACGCTCATGACCGGCGCCAGTTTCGGCGCCGGCAACTATGGCATGTGCGGCCGTGGGTTCGATCCGGATTTTCTCTACACGTATCCGAATGGGCGCACGGGTACCATGGGCGGCGAGCAGGCCGCGAAAACGATGACGATCGTGGCGCGGGCGAAGGCCGAAGCACTCGGCCAGCCGGTCGACGAGGCCGCCATGCGCGCGCAGGAGCAGAAGATTGCCGCCATGTTCGACGATCAGGCGTCCGCTTTCTATACCTCCGGGCATCTGATGGACGACGGCATGATCGATCCGCGCGATACGCGCAAGACGCTCGG
>JBFISV010000391.1:0-2008 GCA_041608415.1 Woeseiaceae bacterium | reverse complement strand
GCAGGCCGCTGCCGGCCTCGATGACGAGATAGCCGATCGTCTCGTCCGCGCGGATCGTGTCGGTATCTTCCGCGACGTGCTTGCCGGCCGACAGTGCGCTCGCCGACGGCGGGTTGGTCCTGGTGTCGCCCGCCGCCCAGAACACGCTCCAGCCGGCATCGTTGTGCGACATGACCTGGCCAATGACGACGGGGTTCGTGTACGACTGCTGATAGCTGCGCGGCTCGCCGACCCACGAGTTGTTCTCGTCCGTAACCGTCGACAGGAACTTGCCGGCCTCGATCGCCTCGCTGCCGTTCGCGTACAGGCCCGCCTCGATCGCGAGGTAATGCACGACGTAGTCGTCGAGCGGTGTGTCGCCCGGATTCTGTACGCGTAACTCGAACTGGTTGCCGTTCGCGTTACGGATGCGGGTGACGGCGGGCAGGCTGTTGACGTCGTACTGCGCGGTCGCGATGACGACCATGTCGGCGTACGTATGATCGAGCGTGACTGTCGTCCAGTCGCTGCCGATGCCCGTAAGCACGCCCGTCTCGACAGCGGCCGATGTGGGCGGATCCACGATCTCCACGGGATTCGGTGACAGGTTGACGCCCGGAACGACCTGCGGGCCCGGATCGCCGGGCCGCTGCCAGGCGACCGCGAGGTTGTCGCCGCCGCCGCCTTCTTTCTGCAGCGCCTCGATGTAGTAATTTTCTCCGGCCTGCAAGCTGATCGGCACGGACTGCTGCTGCGAGTACTTGAACCATTCCCGTGACGCCGTCCACGCCGGCACCGTCGCGATGAGTACCTGGTTGGCGGGATCGGCGTCCGTGCTGAGCCAGAGCTCGCCGTTGTCGTCGCTCGCGATCCAGAACGTATGGTTGCCCGAAGTATCCGGAACCAGGTAACCGTGTACGCGCGTGCCGTAGTTGTCGTTCCAGTCTTGCGGCGCCTCGAAAGACGTGAGTACGTCACTGCCGCTGGGATTCGACGGATAGCTCGGATTCGACGTAAGGCTTGAAACGCTCGTACCCGGGATGCCCGTCCAGTAGTCGCGAACGATGCTGCCCTGGCCTTCTGCGAATACGAGCCATGTGAAACTCGCGCTCGCGGTACCTTCGTCGTTGTCGTCGACGGTCACCGTCACGGAGTACGTTCCGGCGGCCGCCGGGCTGCCCGATATGAGACCGCTCGCGGCATCGACGTTCAACCCCGGCGGCAGTCCCGACGCACTGTAGGAGATCGGGTCATTGTCGGCATCGCTCGCGACGATTTGCAGGCTGACGCTCGTGTCCACCAGCGTCGCCTGATCCTGAATCGGCGCGATCCACGGTTCGCCCGTCGTATTCGCCTGCACGACGTGCGCGACCGACGGCACGCCGGCCGCGTCGACGGCGAACAGCATCCAGTAGCCCGGCGTCAGCACGTTCTGGTTGCCGTTCGCCGTGAGCTGGTACGAGCCGGGCGCCGTTTCCGAAAACGGCACGTTCACGAAGCGCACGTCGGTGTTGACGCCGTGCGTGGTCGAGCCCATCTTGATCAGCGAGAAACGGTCCAACCCGGGCGTCGCCTCGACGCCGAAGATTTCACCGCTCGAGATCCTGCCGGGCGCGGCCGAGATGTTCGGGCGTGCGGCGGGCGAGCCATTGGCGTCGAACAGGTAGGCCGGCGAGTACACCTGACCGTCCTTGTGACTGGCGCCGCCGCAGAAAACCGAACCCGTGCAGTACCCGCTGCCTGCGGCGAGCACGCGGCCGTCGGTCATCAGCAGCGCGATGGAATGGTAGTTCCTCGGCACCGACATGGCCGCGCCCTCGCGCCAGGTGCCCGTGTCCGGGTTCCAGGTCTCGACCCTTAAGATCGAGCCGTTGTCGGAGAACTTCTGTCCCGAGGTGTTGCCGCCGATGACGAGCACCTCGCCCGTCGGCAGCATGACGCCATTGTGAAACTTGCGGGCGTACTTCATCGAAGCGGTCAGCTGCACGCTCGGCGAGGGGCCGTTGAGATCGATCGTGAACGCCTTGTT
>JBFISV010000390.1:0-2013 GCA_041608415.1 Woeseiaceae bacterium | reverse complement strand
TCGTCTCCGTGTACCAGGCGAGCGTCTCGGCCGCGGCCTCGGCCGCGTAAAACGGGCCGATCGTCACGCAGGTCGACTCGGGCTGTGCGGGCAGCTCGGCCGCTTTGCCCGTCTCGTAGGCCGCATCGCCCGTCATGCCGGCCTCGGACGGCGGATTCACGGTCAGCGGCGGGCCGAGCTCGGTCTCCTCGATGACCGCGACGCCGGGCTCTTCCGCGTCCTCGACGTACCAGCTCCACATGAAATAGAGGATGTTCGCGAGCAACAGCATTAACAGCAGGTTCTTCATTCAGCGTCGCATCAGGTGGCGTTGTGCAGGGCCAAAAGGCCCTGCAGCACGAGCTGCGGGCGGTGCAGTGGCGGCTGCTCGAGCGCTTGTAGGATGCGCGGCCCGTCGCCGCCCGTCAAGACCACGTTCGCGTCATGCGCATTCGTCTGCAGCGTATTGGCGGCCCTGTTGATCGCGCCGATGACCGCGTTCAGCGCGCCGCTCACGAGCGCCGCGCGCGTATTCGTCGCATACATCTTCATGCCGTCGAACTTGGCGGCCTTGCCCGGCACGACGAGCGGAAGGTCGCTCGTATTGTCCGCGAGCGAGCGCGTCATCAATGCGACGCCCGGCAGGATCTGACCGCCGAGGTGTTGGCCGTCGTCGTCGATCGCGTCGATCGTGACGGCCGTGCCGGCATCGACGACGAGGCAGGCGGACTGCAGTTCGCTCCATGCGCCGAGCATCGCCACCCAGCGGTCGACGCCCATGCGCCGCGGCTGCGCGTAGCCGTTCGTGAGGCCGAGCGCCCTGCGCGTCGTTTTCGCGTAGTGCACCTCGCAGTTGCAGTGCGCGCCGAGCCAGCCCGCGAGCCGCGTCGCGAAACTCGGGCCGGCGACGTTGCTCGCCATGACCGCATCGACGCGGCGCGGCAGCGCGCTCGTCAGCGCGCCGAGACCCTGCTCTTTTATCTTCTGCTGCGTGATGCCGCCCGTCTTGTGGATGCCGCCCTTATCGTTCGAATCAAGGCTCGCAATGCCCCACTTGAGGCGCGTGTTGCCGACGTCGAGCAGCAGCGCTTTCATGCGGGCCGCGTGCGCGCCGAGAGGACGGAGCCGGAAATGATTTTCTGCACTTCGCTTTCGCCCTCGACGAGCAATGCGCCCGCGGCATCGATGCCCTTCGCAATGCCCTCGATGGTTCCGCTCGGTCCCTCGACCTCCACGCGCTTGTCCGCGAGCCAGTCGAACTCACCGAATTCCTCGACGAAGCGCTCGATGCCCTCGAAGTCGTACGCAACGAAGGTGTCGAACATCGCGCTGATCAGCGCGCCCGCGAGCACCTCGCGCTGCGGTACTTCGGGCAGCACCGATGCGAGCCCGATCGCCCGGGGCGCCCAGTCGGGGTGGTCGGACGTGCCGGATTTCGAGTCGGCGGCGATTTTTTCGACGCGCGCGACGTTGAGGCCGATGCCCGTCACGACGCTGACCTCCTCGGCGCCGCGAAACTGCGTCTCGGTCAGTATGCCGCCGAGCTTGCGTTCGCCGACCATGAGGTCGTTGGGCCACTTGAGGCCGATCCCGTCCACGCCGATGGTTTTGAGCGCCTGCGCGACGCCGACGCCGATCGCGAGCGTGACGGCCGGCAGGTTGTCGGGCGGACGCCGGAACGCGTAGCACATCGACAGGCACAAACTGTCACCCGGCGCGGAGACCCAGTGTCGCTCGCGGCGGCCGCGACCCGCGGTCTGGTGGTCCGCGATCGCGACGTGGATGTTGCCGTGCGCGGGCGGCGCTTCGTTCTTGAGAAACGTGTTCGTCGAGTCGATCTCGGCGAACGCCTCGAAACGTTCGAGGCAGGCGGCCGCGCGCGGGCCGAGCGACTCGCGAATCAGCGTGGCATCAAGTGTCGTCATTGCCTGCCGCCTGCTTCCTCGAGCGCCACACCATGATCTTCGTGTTGCGGTGCTCGGTGCCCGCGCGCATTCGGCGGATGTTGGAGCGGTGACAATAAATGATGAAGCC
>JBFISV010000389.1:0-2022 GCA_041608415.1 Woeseiaceae bacterium | reverse complement strand
GTCCTCGACGGCATCCGGCAGCTCGAGCGTCAACTCGCCGAGTTCGCCGTTGCTCAGATCCAGTACTTGAGCAATTCGGTCGCCGGTGACGGCGACCAGCAGCCGGCCGCGCGGCGATGCCTCGAGCCAGCGAATCGGCGCCGCCGCCGCCCAGACGCGCCGCAGGTTCCAGCCACCCGCACTATCCCGATCGAGCGCGTTGAGCGCGCCGCTGTTGCTGCCCAGGTACAGGCTGTCGTCAGCCGCGAACGCAAGGCTGCGGTGCGGTTCTCCGAGGTCGAATTCAGCGCGCAATTCGCCGCTGTCGGCGTGCACGATCACGACGCGGTTGCCGAGCAACAAGGCAAGCAGCTCGGCTCCCGGCGAGAACACGGCGCGTTCGACACGGTCGCCGGGTACATGAGTGATGAACGGCAGCGGCTGGCCGAGATCGGTGTCCCATACGCGAACCGTGTTATCCGCACCGATGCTCGCGAGCTTTTGCCCATCGGCGCTCCCCACGAGCTTGCGGACGACGTCGTTATGGCCGAGGAAGCTGATGTCCTCGCTTGCCACGGCGACGGCTCCGCCACCGGCGCGCGTGCGCAGGAAATGCACATGCCCTGCACGATCGCCGATCGCGATTGCTTCGGCGTCGGGCAACGCAAGCGCGACGGCATCCGCCGACGGCGGCCAGACGGCATGTTCGCCTTCGGACATGTCGGTCGCGCTGGTTGCCACGGGCAGCTGCCAGAACCGCACGTTGCCCGCAGGACCGTCGGTAACGATGATGTCTTCGCCCTTACTGAAGCCGAGTATCCCGCTCGCGGACCGCCGGCTGCCGGACCCGATCGCCGGACCGACGAGGCGACCGTCCCGGGATTCGTAGAGCTGGTAGCCGCTGCGCGGCCGCCCCGCGACGAATCGGGCGCCCGATTCGGAGAACGCGATCTGCCACTGGCCGTCGCCGAAGGACTCGAGCATCGGCAGGTCGGGCTTTGTCAACGCCCACACCGAGAGCCCGGCGCGTCCGTAGACGGCGCTCAGCAATTGCCCGTCGGCGTTGAGTGCGATCTTGCTCGGCTGCAGAGGAAGGTCCAGTTGCGTCAGCATCTCTCCGCTCTGGAAATTCCAGATTCGCACCGCACGATCGTAATCGGCAATCGCGATCGTGCCGCCGCTCGCGTCCACGGCGACCATGGCCGGTGCCCCGGCGGCGACGAGCTGCGCGGTTCTCTTCGCGGTGTCGAGGTTCCACAGCTCCAGGCGCGTTTCGACGTCGCTGCGATGCTGGACGAACAGGTGTCGCCCGTCGCGAGTCAGGCTCGCGGTGCGGCTCGCCGCCCCGACGGGCAAGGTCGCCGTGCGCCTGCCCGTCGCCGTTTCCCACAGATTGATCGTGTCGAGCGTGGCGGTAACCAGCCGCCGCGCGCCTTCGTCGACGCCGATGAGTTGCTCATTCTCACTGACCGCGACTGCCGCAATCGGTTTCGCGAAAGCCAGGTCCCACAACCTTACGCTGTCGCTCTGCGTGGCCCTTGCAATCGCGTAGCGGCCGCCGGCCGAGATCCAGAACTGTTCCGTCTCGCGCTCGATCGGGTCGGGAATGCCGATGCCGCGCTGAAAGTCCTCGACGAGCCCCTGCGCGTTCAGGGTGAGGTTCCAGCCGACGAGATGCCCGGTGATGCCGATCGCTTCGTCGCGAACGCTGAGGCTCCAGGTTCCGAGCATCAATTCGCCGCGCAGGGCGCTGAGCTGTGCCGCGGGAATACGGATGTCTTCGCTGCTCGAGGCGCGCTCACGACCGGGATCGATCTCGACGGCCCGGCCGGACGGCGCAATGATCTTGATGCGCAGGTCGAGCATGCGGGGATGGCTGATATTCAGCGTCAGGCCGATGCGGTTCACCGCACCCTCGCGGTCGACTATGACGCGCCGCACCAGGGGTGTCACCTCGAGCGCCGTCATGAACCAGTCGCCGATTCGCGCCAGGCCGCCGGCGCCGAGGGTCCACTGCGAAACGCGGGCGCCCTCGCTGGCCGT
>JBFISV010000388.1:0-2037 GCA_041608415.1 Woeseiaceae bacterium | reverse complement strand
TGTGCGCCGGTGGCAGCGGCGACTCAATCCCGCATGGCGGCGCATTGCCGGCGGCTGCAACATGGACCGCGACATACCCGATCTGATCGCAAAAAGCGGCTTCGACATTATCGATGACGAGCGCATGTACATCCCGGGAATCAAAGCACTTTGCTATAACTACTGGGGTCGTGCCCGCTGACCCGGGCAGAATGATCGGAGGGACGTGACACGCGGGATTCGACTCCGGGGTATGGATTCGATATGGCATACGGCAATCGTCCACGCAGTGCACCATGAGGCGCCGCGCGGGCCGCGCGCATCGAGCCACCGGATTCGTTATGCTTCCCTCCGTGGCTGCCCGGCGAGACAACGCTGATCGTTGACGTGGACGGTCGGGAACCGTGCGGCAGATTCAAAGTCAGCGAACAGGAGGGCTCCGATGTCCGAAGATCGTATTACGAAGTACCGCGGCAGGTCAGCCGAGGTGTCCTGGCACGAGGGTTTATGCATACACGTCGGTGAATGCGGACGGGCCAAAGGTGATTTGTTCGTAGGCGGCCGCAAGCCCTGGTGCGAACCCGACGCCGCAAGCGACGAACACGTCGGGGACGTCATCAAACGCTGTCCCAGCGGCGCATTGTCGGCCGAGTTCGTCGACGAGACCTTGGCCGAGTCGGCGAGCACCGAGAATACGATCGCCGTCGCGTATAACGGGCCGCTGTTCGTGCGGGGGCAGCTCGAGATCGATGGCGCGCCTGCCGACGCGCCGGGACTCCGGTTCCGGGCAGCGCTGTGCCGCTGCGGCCAGTCGAAGAACAAGCCGTTTTGCGACAACAGCCACGAGAGCACCGGGTTCAGCGACTACGGCGCGGTGGGCGAGACGGGCACGCCGCTGGCCGAAACCGGCGGTCCGCTGTCGATCACGCCGTCGAAGAACGGCCCGTTGCTGGTCAAGGGCAATGTCACTATTTCCGGAGGCAGCGGACGGGTATCCTGGAGCGGCACGCGGGTCGCGCTTTGCCGCTGCGGCGCCTCGGGCAACAAACCGTTTTGCGACGGCAGCCACAAGAAGACCGGCTTTCAGAGCGACGTATAGCCTGGCCGACGTCGCCGCAGTTCGTCCTCAGCGAAATACGGTGACTGTCGTGCTCGCATCGACTCTGTCGCCGGCCCGGCATGCGTGGGGAGACTTTGATTAATTCTCATCGCACCCTAATCTTTTCAATGCATTATCGTGGGACGAATGGTAGTCGGGCAAGGCTGCGTTGCTCGTCACTCGTGTACGTAGAGTACGGGTGGCTCCTCGCGCCTTACCTTGCCCGACTACCGTTCGTCGTGTGCGACGCGAATTAATCAGAGCCTCCCTAGCATGTGGCAAAGATCGATCCCGGCGGGACTGTCATTCACGGGCGGCATTCACGCTGCCGCCGGCACGAATTTTCTCGCCGACGTCACCTGGGTGGATGCCGCTGGCACGCGCCACAGCAGCCAGCAAATAGCGGATACGATTTTCGGGATGATCGGGCGAGCGCGGCGCTTCGTGCTGCTCGACATGTTTCTCTACAACGACTTTCAGATGGCCGTGTCGAACCCCCTGCGCCGGCTGACGCGCGAGCTGACGGACGCGCTGCTCGAGCAGAAGCTCAGGCACCCCGAAATAGACATCATCGTCATCACGGACCCGGTCAACACCGTGTATGGTGCCATCGCCTCAACGGCGTTTGAAAAGCTCGGTGCAGCCGGTATCGATGTGGTGACGATCGACCTGGCGCGATTGCGCGACAGCAACCCTACGTATTCGTTTTTCTGGCGCTACTTGATACGGCCGTTCGGGAATTCAACGCGCGGCCGATTGCCGAACCCGTTCGATCCGCACGGCCGCGTAACTCTGAGGAGCTACCTGGCCACGCCGAACTTCAAAGCCAATCACCGCAAGACCGTTGTTGCCGATTGTGGCGATGAGCTGGTCGGCCTGGTCACGTCGATGAATATCCACGACGCGAGCAGTGCGCATTCGAATGTCGGCTGCATCTTCCGCGGCGCGGCGGTCGGGGA
>JBFISV010000387.1:0-2063 GCA_041608415.1 Woeseiaceae bacterium | reverse complement strand
GGCTAGAAGACCACGTTCAGCATCGCGATCAGCACGACAAGGAACAGCACCGTCATGATGCCGCCGGCGCGCATGAAGTCGGCGACCCGGTAGCCGCCCGGGCCCATGATCAGCGCGTTGACCTGGTGGGTGGGCAGCAGGAAGGAGTTCGAGGTCGCGAGCGCCACGGTCAGCGCGAACATGGCCGGGTCGGCGCCGACCGCGAGCGCCAGATTGATCGCGAACGGTACGAGTAACACCGTCGCGCCGACGTTCGAGACGACGAGCGAAAAAACGCTCGCAACGACGGCGATCATCGTCTGCAGGAGCCATGAAGGAACGTTCCCGACGCTTTCGAGCAGGTGCTTGACGACATAATTGGCGGTGCCCGACGACTCGACCGCCATGCCGAGAGGCAGCAGCCCCGCGAGCAGGAACACCGTTTTCCAGCTCACGGTCTTGTAGGCCTCGTCCATGGTCAGCACGCCGAAAGCGATCATGCCGACAGCGCCCGTCATCAGGGCGACCGGGAGTACGACGTTCGTAAGAATGATCAGGCCGATGGCTAGCGCAAAAAAACCGAGCGCCAGGGCGATCTTGTGCGGCTCGCGGGCCTCGCGCGGATAGTCGGTCGTGACGATGACGAGGTCGCGGTTTTTTTCGAGCCGTGCGAGGTATTCCCAGCGCGTGTGGCAGATCAGCATGTCGCCCGCCTGGATGGGGACAGCGGCGACCTTGTCCGTAATCGTGTTGCCGCCACGTACGATGGCCAGCAGGCTGAGTCCGTAGGTCATGCGGAAATGCAGGTCCTTCGCGTTCTTGCCGATGAGATGCGAATCGGGCCGGACGAGAATCTCGGCGATACCCGCGATCGAGCGCGCGAGCAAATAACGGAAGTCACGCAGCTTTGGCCGCAGCTTGAGGCTGGCGGCCGCCACGAATTTCTTGAGCTTGTCGGGCTCGGCGATGATCGCCAGCGTGGCCGGCGCAGCGATGGGTGCATCGACGGGCGGCGCGATGAGGACCTTGCCGGCGTAACGGGATGCGACGATGCGCACGTCGTATTCGAGCTGCACGTCGACGATTTTCATGCCGACGAGAATGCTGTCCACGGGTACTTCGACCTCGCGGACCGCGGCGTGCATGCCGTGCAGGCGGCGCATGAAACGCGCGGTGCCCGTGCCGCGAGCCAGCGTATCGGAACTCCCTTCGGGCAGAAACGACCTGCCGAACAACAGGAAAAAAACCAGCCCGGCCGCAACCAGCGCCACGCCGATCGGCGTTACGGAGAAAAGCCCGAAACTACGCATCGCCTGATCGGCACCGAGGCTGCGATTCG
The DNA here is from genome assembly GCA_041608415.1 of Woeseiaceae bacterium. Taxonomy (GTDB): domain Bacteria; phylum Pseudomonadota; class Gammaproteobacteria; order Steroidobacterales; family Woeseiaceae; genus UBA1847. The sequence continues at coordinate 745 of JBFISV010000387.1, read as the reverse complement.
CATTCTCGATCAGATCGTTGAGCATGATGAGCGGGCTGGACGCCACCATCGTCATCGTGCCGCCGAGGATGGCGCAGAATCCCATCGGCATGACGAGCCTCGACATCGGTATGCGTGTCTTCGACGAGATGCGCGAAACGACGGGCAGGTACAGGGCGGCGGCGCCGACGTTTTGCATGAAAGACGAGACCATGGCCACCGAGCCCGAGATCAGCGACACGATCTGCGACTCCTTCCTGCCGCCGTATCGGAGGATAGCCCAGGCCACGCGCTCCATGACGCCGGTCTTGTCGAGGCCGCCGCCGAGAATCATGACGGCGATGATGGAGACGACCGCATTGCTCGAAAAGCCGGAAAACAGTACGTCGGGCGTTAACAGCTGCTCGAGCCCGGGTACGAATATCAGCAGCCCCAAAAGGGTCATGATCAGCAGCGCGGCTACGTCGACGCGCAGCAGCTCGGTCGCGAAGATGAATACGGCAAACACGACGATAGCCATCACGATGACCATTTCGGTGGTCAGTGTCGGCAGCGCGTCCATGCGGTCAGTATAGGACCAGCTTAGCCGCGAGACGAACCGATTGGCCCGTGGGTTCCTCCGGGAAGTTCTAACTGCGGCCGGTCGCGCGCAATACAGGGCTTTTTTCGCTGTCTTACCCGATCACCAGGTTGATCGTCACCGTCTCGCCGCAGGGGAGCGACGTCCCGGCCGCCGGTGTCGTTGGCTTCGCACCCCAGACATAGC
>JBFISV010000386.1:0-2079 GCA_041608415.1 Woeseiaceae bacterium | reverse complement strand
GCCGATCGGTACCGATAACCTCAATGTCACGGACCCGTCGCGTTACAACGGCAAGGTCGCATACGGCGCACACAAGCGCGGCCAGGCCGTCTTGACCGGGTACTGGAACGGCAAGTACGGTGCGCGCGGTATCCGTTTCTACGTCACGCACCCGGGCTGGACCAGGACGCCGGGCGTCAAGGACGCGCTGCCCGTGTTTTACAAGATCCAGGGTTTGCTGTTGCGTTCGCCCTACCAGGGCGGGGAGACCGCGCTCTGGCTCGCTGCGACCCGACCGCCGACGAGCGACGATCCCGACGGCGGGGTCTGGTTCGATCACCGGCAGAAGCCCGCCCACATGTTCGATTTCACGAAAAAACCGCGTTGCACGGTCGACGAATTCGTCGCCTCTCTCGATACGGAACTCGAGAAAGGCCGGGCCGGCTCGAACGCGGCGGCCTGATGCGAACGACGATGAACATCGCCGCGCGTGCGACCAACGCTCGCGGGTACTGACGTGCAGACGAGCCCGCAGCGCCTCATCGAGGAATATACCGCCAGGGGATGGTGGGGCGACGATACGCTGACGACGCTGTTCGCGCGCGCACTCGCCGGCAACCCGGACAGAACGGCGCTCGTCGACCCCCCGAACCGGCCGGCGCTCGCCGCAGGCGACGCCGCGAGGCTCAGCTACCGCGAACTCGACGAGCGCGTCGAACGCACGTGTGCGGCGCTTTATGCGAACGGCGTTCGCTCGGGACACATCGTCGTCGTGCAATTACCGAACATCGCGGAGCTGGCGATTGCGTTTCTCGCGCTCGCGCGTATCGGGGCGATCGCGAGCCCCGTACCCGTGCAGTACGGCCGCCACGAGCTTGCTCACATCAAAAACGCGCTCGATGCCGATGCGTACGTGTCGGTCGGCGAATTCAAGGGCCAGGATTTCCTGGCCGAGCGGGCGCCGGCGTTCGACGGTTGCAGGCTTTTCTGCATGGCGTCGGCCGAAAACGCGGCGGCGATCGACCTCGACCGCTACGCCGTGAATCCCGCCGAGCGCGAAGCCTTCGAGGCTTACATCAACGAGCTGGAGCCCGACGCGAACGACATCTTCACGGTTTGCTGGACGTCCGGCACGACCGGGACACCGAAAGGCGTACCGCGCAGCTTCAATCACTGGATCGCGATCGCCGTCGGCAGCGGCGACCTTGCGAAGCTCGAAGACGGCGACGCGCTCCTCAATCCGTTTCCCATGGTCAACATGGGCGGGATCGGCGGATTCCTGTTCAACTGGCTCAAATGTGCCGGGACGCTCGTGTTGCACCACCCGATGGACCTGCCGGTATTCCTGGGCCAAATCGCGGATGAAAAGATCAACTACACGATCGCGCCGCCGGCATTGCTCAATACCCTGCTGCAGAAGGAGGAGCTGTTGTCGGGTATCGACATCAGTCACCTGCGGGCGATCGGCAGCGGCAGCGCGCCGCTCGCGCCGTGGATGGTCGAGGGTTACGAGAACAAGTACGGCATCGCGATCCTCAATAATTTCGGCTCCAACGAAGGCATGTGTTTCGTGTCGGGCCCGGAGGAGGTTCCGGACCCGGCCCTGCGCGGCGAGCTGTTTCCGCGCATCGGTTCCGGCGACTTCGAGTGGAGTGCGCGAATCGCGGCCATGGTGGAGACACGGCTCGTCGACACGGCGACGGGCGAGACGATCGATGAGCCCGACGTGCCCGGCGAACTGCTGATCCGGGGACCGACCGTGTTCGATGGCTACTGGAATTCGCCGGACGTCAACAGGGAGGTGTTCAGCGAGGACGGCTTCTTTCACACCGGCGACCTGTTCGAGATCGCGGCGCCGGACGGCGAGCCGCGCTACTTTCGATTCGTCGGTCGCCACAAGGACATCATCGCGCGCGGCGGCATGAAGATATCGCCGGCCGAACTCGACAATCTGCTCACCGGGCATCCGCTGCTCGCGGACGCGGCCGTGGTCGGCGTTCCCGATCCCGTGCTCGAACAGCGCATCGGGGTGGCGGTGGTACCCAAGCCCGGCACGCTTGTCGAGCTCGACGACGTGACGGAATTCCTCAAAGCGGAGGG
>JBFISV010000385.1:0-2088 GCA_041608415.1 Woeseiaceae bacterium | reverse complement strand
CACCCGCAGGTCCAGGCCTGCCACATGATCTCGGGCACGATCGACTTCATGCTCGAAGTCGTCGCGAGCGATCTCGGCGCGTTCGGCGCATTCATCGACGGCGAACTTCTGAGCATGCCGGCCGTCAAGGATGCCTCGTCGTCGATAGTCCTGCAGCTCGTGAAGCCGAAGCAGACGATGATTGCGTGATCACGAGTGAGCGCCGGCGGCCGGGGCCGGCGCGGTATAGTGCAACTCCGGCCGTCGCAGACAGCCCATGAGACCGTGAGTTCGCCGCTGTATGGAGAGCACGATAGAGACGTGAGACCGATTCGGGAATGGCAGAACGCCGACCGATCGGCGTTCGAAACCGAGATCAAACCGCTGAACGAGCCGGCCGTGCTGCGCGGCGTGGCCGATGCGTGGCCGATTGTCAGGCGCGCGCGGGAGTCCGCACAGAGCCTGGCCGATTACATCGCGGGCTTCGGAGAGAAGACGCCGGTCAAAGCGTTCGTCGGCGACGAGGACGTCGGTGGGCGCTTCTTCTACAGCGACGATTTGCTGGGCTTCAACTTCGAACGCCGCGAGTTCACGCTGGGCGAGCTGCTGACGAGGCTGATCGACCTCGCCGACGAATCGGCGCCCGAGTCGATTTACGCTGGCGCGATTCCGCTGCGCGCGAATCTCGCGGCGCTCGCCGCGCAGAACGAGATCGCCCTGCTCGACCCCGCGATCGAACGGCTGACGTCGATCTGGATCGGCAACCGCGCGCGCACCGCGCCACACTGGGATCTGCCGCAGAACATTGCGGTCGTCGTCGGCGGCGAGCGCACTTTCACGCTGTTCCCGCCCGAACAGCTGCCGAACCTGTACGTCGGACCGCTCGACGTCACGCTCGCGGGACAGCCGGTGAGCCTCGTCGATCTCGCGCATCCCGATCTCGAGCGATATCCGCGCTTTCGCGAGGCGCTCTCGCTCGCGCAGACAGCGCGTCTCGCACCGGGCGATGCGATCTACATTCCGAGCATGTGGTTTCATCACGTCGAATCGCACGACGCGCTCGGCGTGCTCGTGAACTACTGGTGGCGTACTGCCGAGCCGTACATGTTCACGCCGCTTTTGACGCTGTTGCACGGACTGTTATCGATTCGCGACCTGCCCGAGCGCGAACGCGAAATCTGGCGCGGCATGTTCGATCACTACCTGTTCCAGACCGAAGGCGAGCCCATGGCACACGTGCCCGAGGAGGCGCGCGGCGTGTTCCGGAAAATGACGCCCGAACGCGTTGCGGGCCTGCGCGCATATTTGCTCAAGAGCCTGGGCGGAGTACCGCGGGACCAATAAAAAATCTGCACGGCCGATTCGGCGGTGAACCGGGGGGCGTGGCAGCGGAATACGCGGAATTGCCGTGTTTTCTGCGGGATACGTCATGGTTCGCGGCCTGCGAACATCCCATAATTTTGCATTCCGATCAGCGGCCAGACCGGCAAGATACGTAATGATGCTCCCGAGTGGCGATACATCATCGACCAAGGCAGCCGACTCCGGTCGATCGTTGCAAAACGATCGACCGCCCGGTTTGTTGCGAAAGCTGGCAATGTGGGGCCTGACCATCTTTTTCGCGGTCGGGACAGTCGAGTTCGCATCCTGGATCGCATACTCGATCGTGAGGGATGAGGATTTCTCGTATCGAACCGTGCAATCGAGACGTGACCAGCGTTTGGACCCCGGCAGCGTATCAGCATCGGTCGCCCGGACGAAACCCAGCGGCCCGGCTTATCTCAGTCGCCAGGTCATTCATCCATACATTGGATTTGTCGAGGATCCGACAGGCAGGAAGCACGTCAACTCGCATGGCTTCTTTGGCCCTGCCCCGATCGACGACAGGCACGCCAATGCTGACTCGGTCTCGGTAGCCGTGCTGGGGGGATCAGTTGCGGCCTATGTCTGGGCGGATGGCAGGAATGAACTGGAACGCGAAATTAAACGCATTGGTAAGTTTGCCGACAAGAAAATACACATCGCCAATCTGGCACTGGGAGGTATGAAGCAGCCACAACAGTTGATGGCGATGAATTATTTCTTGTCCCTCGGCGCACATTTCGACAT
>JBFISV010000384.1:0-2100 GCA_041608415.1 Woeseiaceae bacterium | reverse complement strand
TCGTCGCCGCTCAACGCCGACTACGACTACATTCTCGGACTTTATTACCAGACCAGCGAACACAACTACGCCGACCAGATCATCATACCCGTTAATTCGGTACTGATCCCGGCGCTCGGCGCGGGACCGGCCGCCGCAACGAAGGCCGATCGGCTCGCCAAGGTCGATGCCGACGTGCTGTCGGCGTTCGCGCAATTCAACTGGCACCTGAGCGACGCGTTCACGGTCCAGCTCGGCGGCCGCATCACCAACGACGAACGCGACGGCAGGCGCACGCTCGCGATCGTCAACGAGGACGGCAGCCCGCTGGCGCCCGCGCAGGCCGCGGCTGCGATCGTCTATGCCGGCGGATTCGGGATTACGTCCGAAAACCTCGTCGCACTCGCGCCGGTCAGCCCGACGGCCGCGGCCCTGGTGGGCCAGCTCGGATCCCTGCCCGTGTCCGGCACGCGCGACAAGACCAAATTCTCGCCCGAGCTGAAAGGCGTGTGGGATGTCAGTGACGACACGATGCTGTATGCGAGCTGGGCCCGCGGCTTCAAGTCGGGCGGCTTCGATTTTCGCGCCAACAATCGTAACTTCTACCCGGACATGGCGACCTCCTTCGAATTCGACGACGAGGAGGCGTCGAATTTCGAGCTTGGCGGCAAGTTCACGATCGCCGGCGGCGCGGCGGAGATCAACGCCGCTGCCTTCTTCACGGACTTCAAGGACCTGCAGATCTCGATCTTCGACGGCGTGCTCGGGTTCAACGTCGGCAACGCGGCGACCGCCGAAATCTTAGGGATCGAAATCGACGGCCGCTGGGCGGCGTCCGACTACCTGATCATCACGGGCGGCTTCGCCATCACCGATTTCGAATTCACGGACTTCAGGAACGGCCAGTGCTATTTCGGGCAGGCGCCGAACGTGGACTTCGACGGCAACGGCGTCCCGGAGCTGTGCGATTACACGGGCAACTCGAACCAGATGGTGTCCGACTTCCAGGGCAACGTGGCGTTCAATTTCGCATTCCCCGTGTTCGACGACATGGAGTTAACGGCCATTGCGGACATTTTCTATACGAGCGAGTACGACGCGTCCGCGACGTTCGATCCGGCGCTCGTGCAGGACGCTTATTCGATGTACAACCTCAGGTTCGGCATCGGCCCGGCCGACGGCACCTGGGAGATTGCGGTGCTGGGCAAGAATCTCGGCGACGAGCGCGTGCTGCAGTTCGGCGGCGACACGCCGCTGGCCGGCAGTTTCGGCGCGAAATCGAATTACGCGTTCTTCGGCCGCGGCCGCACGTTGGCGCTGCAGGGCGTCTTCCGGTTTTAGCGGGCGAGCTGGCGATGGCGGGGTTCTGCTGATGCGCAACCCCGGCGCGCGCGCGCTCACATTCGTGGCGCGGCGCTAGATGCTGCGGCACGTGGCAAGGCTGTTGCTCCGGCTCGGCGGCTGGAGCGCCGTTGGCGGGGGAATTGCGGCCCCCAAGGCGCTCATCATCGCCGCGCCGCACACGTCCAACTGGGACGCGGTCTGGGCGCTCGCGTACCGGGCGGCAAAGGGCCTCGACATTCATTTTTTCGCCAAGCACTCGCTGTTCTGGTTCCCGCTCGGCAGCATTCTGCGTGCGCTCGGCGGCATCCCCCTCGATCGCGGCAGCGCCGGCTCGGCTGTCATGCAGGCCGTCGATGCGTTCAACGGCAATGAATCGTTCTATTTCGGGCTGGCGCCCGAAGGCACACGCGGTCGCCGGTCGCACTGGAAGACCGGCTTCTACCGCATCGCGATGAAAGCCCGGGTGCCGGTCATCCTCGGCTTTATCGATTACGGCAACAAGCGTATCGGGCTCGGACCGACGATCGACCTGTCGGGCGACATGGCCGCCGACCTCGTGCGCATCGCGGCGTTTTACGACGACATCGAGGGCCGCCGCCCCGACAAAACGAGCCCGATACGTTTTCCGCCGGGGAACTGAGCTTAAATCGCGTCCGCGGACGAGGATTAGCCGCCATAATACGGGCCATGGAACCCGGGACCCCGAGGGCGCGCAAGCGCAAAACCGTGCGCAGCTTCGTGCGCCCCACGGGCCCGCAGACGGCCTCGCAGCGGCGC
>JBFISV010000383.1:0-2122 GCA_041608415.1 Woeseiaceae bacterium | reverse complement strand
GATACCGACCGGGCAGTTGTTCGTATGACAGGCGCGCATTCCCAGGCAGCCGATCGCCTGGATCGCGGCGTTGGCGATGGCCACGCCGTCGGCGCCAAGCGCCATGGCCTTGACGAAGTCGGCCGGATGCCGCAGTCCGCCGGTAATGATCAACGTGACGCCGGTGTCGCATTTGTCGAGATGCCGCCGCGCGCGCGCAAGTGCGGGAATCGTCGGCACCGAGATGTTGTCGCGGAAAATCAGCGGCGCCGATCCCGTGCCGCCGCCGCGACCGTCGAGAATGATGTAATCGACGCCGATCTCGAGCGCCGCGTCGATGTCGCGCTCGATGTGCTGGGCGGAGAGTTTGAAACCGACCGGAATGCCGTCGGTTTTTTCGCGCACTTCGGCTGCAAAATCCCGATACTGACCGAGTTCCGTCCAGTCCGGGAATCGCGCCGGCGACACGGCCGTCTCGCCCTCCTCGAGGCCCCGCACCTCGGCAATCTTGCCGGTGACCTTGGCGCCGGGCAGGTGGCCGCCCGTGCCCGTCTTCGCGCCCTGCCCGCCCTTGAAGTGAAACGCCTGCGAACGAGCGACCTTGTCCCACGAGAAACCGAATCTCGCCGATGCCAGCTCGTAAAAGTAGCGGCCGTTGGCGGCCTGTTCCTCGGGCAGCACGCCGCCTTCGCCCGAGCAGATGCCGGTTGCGGCGAGTTCGGCGCCTTTCGCGAGCGCCTCTTTGGCCTCGGGCGACAGCGCACCGAAACTCATGTCGGAAACGAACAGCGGAATCGCGAGGCGCAGGGGCTTGTTCGCGTTCGGACCGATGACCAGCTCCGTGCCTACGGGCTCGTCGTCGAGGCGCGGCAGCCTGTGCAGCTGGCCGACGAGGAGCTGGATATCCTCCCATTTTGGCAGCCGGTCGCGCGGCACGCCCATGGCCGCCGACGGCCCGTGGTGGCCGACCTTTTCGAGGCCCTCGCCCGCGAGCTTGCGAATGAACTTCACGTGCGGCTCGTCGGCGGTGCCGGTCGGGTCCTGGTAGAGCCCCTGGTAGGCATCGCGGTCGTAGGGCTGCGGGTGATCCTTCGCCCACGCCGCGATTTCGTCCTCGTCGACCCAGACCTTGCCATCCTCGATCCAGGTCTTGAATTTTGCGAGCGTCTCGCTGTTGTTGTATTCGCTGACTCCCGTGTCGAGCCGATAGTCCCACCCGTGCACGCCGCAGATCAGGTTGTCGCCGTCGACATACCCGTCGGACATCAGCGCCCCGCGATGTGCGCAGCGTCCGTACAGGACACTTACGCTCTCGTCGACGCGCGTGACGACGAGGTCGACGTTCGACACCACGGCATGCTGCGGGGCGCGGTCTTCGAGTTCATCCCAGTCTTTTATCGCTTTTTTTTTCATCGTTTCCCATCCCGAATTCCTGCGAATGCCCGGCATTTACCCCGCTACCCAGGCGGCCATCCCAGTCCGGGCAGGCAGCAAAGAGGCGTAACCGGCCGCACCCCGATGGCGAAGACCGGCCGGGAGGACACGAGCGTCGACACGGAATCGTCGACGCACATGCCCAACATACAGACTCTCATCGTCCCGCGGGCGACTCCGCGACGCCGGTTTTTATTCGAGGTCCGGCATGATGGCGTGCAGGACCAGCAGGTAATAACTCACGATGCCGACGATCTTGCCGTTCTCGACGACCGGGGCGTGGCTGATGCCGAAGTTGTCGAACAGGCGCGCACAGTAACGGATCTCCATGTCGGGCCGGACCGTCAACACGGGCTTCGCCATGATCTCGTATACGTTGACGCGTTCCGGAGCGCGGTCTTTCGCGATGACCTTTTTTGCAACGTCGGAAAACAGCAGCAGGCCGTATTCGTCCTTTTCGTCGCGGCGCTTGACGATGAGGCTCGTCGCCTTGACCTGCTTCATGACCTTGAGCGCCGACAGCACGTCGAGCTTGCCGTCGATTTCCGTTACTTCGCTGCGCATGCAGTCGCGCACCTGCCCCCAGTCCCTCGTACTCATATCTTTTCCTCCACAACATCGCCGAGCTCCTCGCTCTGGTGCATCACGCCAACGGCATCCTCAACGTCGATCAGGACCGCGATTCCCGTGCCGGGCTTGGCATCGAACT
>JBFISV010000382.1:0-2128 GCA_041608415.1 Woeseiaceae bacterium | reverse complement strand
GACCTCGGTCACGGTGATGCCCTGGATGCCGATGTCGGCGACGGCCTGCCGCACGTCGTCGAGCTTGAAGGGCTTGATGATCGCAGTGATCATTTTCATCATGATGTTCCCCTGGAAAGTTCGCCTCGTGCTGGCCAGCGGCGTTGCCGCACGCACTCGGCGATGAAGCCTCTACTAAAGATCGAATGCCTTGCCGATCGTGAACAGGAGCGACGTGTCGTCGTCCGGAACGCCGTCGCCGTTGATGTCCCCGATCAGGTCGTCATTCGCGAACAGCACGGAGATGCCGAGATCGATCTCCGCAACCGTCGTGCCGTAACCGAGCTGCAGGTACTCGCCGTTGGCGTCCTGTGAGAAGGTGCCGATCGTCGCCGAGAAGCCGTTCTGTTCGACCGGCAGTGCAGCAAACGTGTAGTCCTGCGTCGGGCCGCCGAAATTGTCGTATTCGCCGATCGCCACATCGAGCGACAGGACCTGGTAGCTGGCGCCCAGGTTGATCTCCTGGTAGGTGTCGTCGAAGTCGCCCGTGTAGTAGTAGCCCGTGAAGCCGATGCTGTAGCCGAAGTCGTCGACGCTGCCGCCGTAGCCGAAATAGCCGTCGACCTCGAGCCCGTCGCCGACGTCGGCCGCCCAGGTGCCGGCGTAAAAGCCGTTCTGTTCGAAATCGAGGCCGCCGCTCGCCGACGAGCTGTGCTGGAAGATGCCGCGGAAGTGGTACTCACTGGCCCAGCCGAGATTCGCCGACCAGTCGGCCTGTGCGAGGCTGCTCGCCGTCAGAAGAATGGCCGTCAGTCCCAGTCGTTTTCGTGCGTTCATTACATTGTGCTCCGTTTGAGTCGAATGGGGCCTTGCGGCCCGCGTCGACCTGTAGGTAGCAGCAATCGTGCCAATCTTTTAAAACACGTTTGAAAACAGCGAGTTGGAATTTTCGTATCGCGCCCCCTGCACCGCGATGGTGCGCCCCCGCCGGCGCATTGCCCCGTGTTGGTGTGCGCGACGAGAAATGCGTCCGGCCGCCACGAAATGGGGCTGGTGTTCGGGCGTGCGCTCAGGTATCAAGCGCCTATGGCAGAAAACACGATTGAAAATCTCGCGAAGACGCTCGCCGACAGCGTGCCCGAGGGCTTGCGCTCGATGCGCGCCGAGCTCGAGGAGAACTTCCGCTCCGTGCTCGCCGGCGGCCTCGCGAAACTCGATCTCGTCACGCGCGAGGAGTTCGACGTGCAGCAGGCCGTACTCGCCCGCACGCGCGAAAAGCTCGAAGCGCTCGAAAAACGTCTCGACGAACTCGAGGAGTAGCCTCGACCCCGGGGCCACGGAGGGCCGTCGTGAGCATCGCGATTCTCAGGAGCCGCGCACAGATCGGCACGCTCGCGCCGGCCGTCACAATCGAGGTCTTCCTGTCGGGCGGTCTGCCGGCTTTCTCGATCGTCGGCATGCCCGCGACCGCGGTGCGCGAAAGCAAGGACCGCGTGCGCGGCGCACTGCTTAGTTCGGGCTTTCGTTTTCCGCAGGAGCGAATCACGGTCAGTCTCGGTCCCGCCGACATGCCGAAAACGGGCGGCCGGTTCGACCTCGCGATCGCGCTCGGCATCCTCGCCGCGAGCCGGCAGGTGCCGGCGCAGTCGTTCGACGACTGCGAGTTTTACGCCGAACTCGGACTGAACGGCGACCTGCGCCGGGTGCCCGGGGTGTTGCCCGCCGCGCTCAGGGCGACCGAGGCCGGGCGGGCTCTGGTCGTCGCCGCGGACAACGGCCGCGAGGCTGCGCTGGTCAGCAAGCGCGTGCATCCGGCACGATCCCTGCTCGAAGTGACGGCGCACCTCAAGGCCGTGCGGCCCATTAATGCGGTGCCATCGACGGAGCCGCGGCCCGGCCGGCGAGCGAGCCCCGACCTCGCCGACGTGCGCGGCCAGCGGCAGGCGAAGCGCGCCCTCGAAGTCGCGGCGGCGGGCGGCCACAACCTGCTGTTCATCGGCCCGCCCGGCACGGGCAAGAGCATGCTCGCGGAGCGCCTGCCCGGCATCCTGCCGCCGATGTCGGCGCACGAGGCGATCGAGACGGCCGCGATCGAGTCGGTGCTCGGCATCCCGCTGGACCTCGACGGCTGGCGGCAGCGTCCGTTCCG
>JBFISV010000381.1:0-2141 GCA_041608415.1 Woeseiaceae bacterium | reverse complement strand
CGTGTAGGGTCCGCCGACGGCGAGTCCGTCGAGCGAGAAGCGGCCGGAACTGCCGGTCGTCGTGCGCTTCGAGCGGCCCGTGCGCGTATCGGTCGCGGTGACGGAGACACCGACGGCTGGCTGGCCGTTGGGCGCCGAGATCGTGCCCTTGATTCCGGACGTCGTTTGCTGTGCGATTCCTGCAACAGGCAGGGCCAGCAACACTATGGCCGCCAACCCGGCAACGCTGCCCGTGAGCATGGTCATCGTGCGCGACCTGAATAAGCGATATGTCTGGTTCATTTTGATTCCCGCGAGTTTATGGGAGCGAAAGCCTCAGGCACGAATGTGACAATCTGATTTCGCTCGTGGCTTTTTTTGTGCCGTCAACGCTGCGGCCCGACGTGCTGCCGATCGGCGCCTGCGGCGACTTGCAGGCAATCTAACGCAGCGAAAATGCTTGCGCAATAAGGGCTTGAGCGACGGCGCGCGCCGCCGGTACCGGCCGCGAGCCGCGGCATCCCGCATTTACAAGAATGCAGGTCATGAGACCGTTACAAGCCATTGTTTTTCTGTGAATTCGGCGATCGCGATCGCCGCTCGCCATCGGCAGACGCCTCGCCCCGTGACCTTGCCGCGACCTGCGGGGGGCCACAGACGCCTGCGGGGCGCCTCCGTCCGATCAGGCGCTCGCCCGGAATCCGCGCGAATTGGCGGTGTTGTGTTTTCGCGACGCCGTGCATCAGGCGGCTGCAGACCGGGAAGCGCCCGATTGACCCGGCGGCCGCAGCGGCCGGTGAGCGCGGCGTGCCCGCGTGAGCAGAGCGCTGCCAACGCCCGCGCAATGGCGGCGCGGTCATTGCGGCGCTCGATCGCGCAGGTCGATGCGCAATAACGGCGCGCGCTTTCCCTCGACCGTCAGGTACAGCGCGTTGCCGTCGGCGCTGAAGGCCAGCGCCTCGGCGTTCGGAATCCGCCCGATCGGGAACGCGAGCGGCGCGCGTCCGAGTGCCGCGAGCCAGTCCTCGCTGCCGCTGCGCGCAAAGTAATAGACCGCGCCGTAGGTGAGGATGACGAGCGCCGACGCGTCCGGCGCAATGTCCATCGCGGTGGGCTGCCAGTGCCAGTCCTTCGTCTTCACGGCAAATTCGACGTCGCGCCGGCTCGGCCGCGGCAGGCTCGTCACGCTGCCGAGCAAGCGTGCGGTGACCGTATCTCCGGATTCCGGCGCAAGCGGCACCGCGTACAGCCGCGGCGGCAGGTCACGTTTCGTCAGAATCAGCGCGCGCTCGTTCTCGACGTCGATGGCCATCGCTTCGGCGTCGCGCGCCCCGTCGGGGTAACGAAAATCGATTTCGGCGGCGGGCTCGAGTTCGGGGAATACCTCGTCGCCGAGATCGGGCTCGGCGACGATATAGAGACGGACTTTCTTGCGGCGCGCGTCGTTGTCGCCGATGTCGGCGACGACGAGCATCGACTTGCCGTCCTGCGAGAACGCGGCCATGTCCTCCCAGTCGTCGTTGTCCGCGTCGTCGAGCTTGATGCGGCCGCGCGACCCACCCTGCACGTCGACGGCGTAGATGCGCGCCTTCGAGCCGCTGTCGTTGTGCACCCAGAGAAGGTCCTGCTCGCGCCGTGAGGATGCGATGCCGCTGGCTTCGGCAATGTCAGGGTCGTCGAAATTGCCGGAGACGACGAGCCGCGCCCGCTTTCCCTCCGGCGCAGGGTCCGTGTCTGCCGGACCGCAAGCGGCAAGCGCGGCGACCAAAAAGAAGCCCGGCACGAAGCCGGGCTTTTTGTGACAGCTGTGACTCAGTGCGGAAATCCCGGCTCAGAAATCCCAGCGGAATTCGGCGCCCCAATACGGCGGCTCGTTGACGAACGCGGTCAGGTTCAGGAAGTTGAGCGCGCCGTCGACGACGATTTCGTCGGTGATGTTGCGCCCGACGATGGCGAAGTCCATGCCTTTTTCGTCGTTGCGGTAACCGAGGCGCACGCCGCCGAGCCAGCGTTCTTCGGCAACGAACTCGACCGACTCGTGCAGGAAGATGTTCGAGTCATCGCGGTAGTTCCAGTCGGTATGGGCGTAATAGCCGCCGTTTGCCGTCGGTATCGTCCATTGCACGATGATGTTGCCGATTACTTCGGGCGAACGCGGCAAT
>JBFISV010000380.1:0-2163 GCA_041608415.1 Woeseiaceae bacterium | reverse complement strand
CCTTTTCGGCCGCGAGCAGGATGCAGCCGGCCGCGTCAAACCGCGTCGTATGGTCGCGGTCGGCAGCCTCTGCGACCGCATAGACATACGCACGGCAGCTGTTCATCGTCGTATACATGTCGGCAATCTTGCCCTGCATGAGCTGGAACTCGCCAATTGGCTGGCCGAACTGCTTGCGATCGTGCACGTACGGCATGACGAGATCAATGCAGGCGCCCATGATGCCGAGCGGCCCGCCCGCGAGCACGAGGCGTTCGTAGTCGAGTCCGCTCATCAGGATCGTTGCGCCCTTGCCCTCGCTGGCAACGAGGTTTTCTGCGGGGATGCGGCAGTCTTCGAACAGCACCTCGCTCGTGTCGGAACCGCGCATGCCGAGCTTGTCGAGTTTTTGCGGAGTCGACAGGCCCGGCGTGCCCTTTTCGACGATGAACGCGCTGAGCTTGCGGCTCTCGGCGTCGGGGTCCGTCACCGCGTAGACGATCATGAAGTCGGCCTGCGGCGCGTTCGTGATCCACATCTTGGAGCCGTTCAGAACGTACTCGTCGCCGTCGCGAATCGCGCTCGTGCGCATGCCCATGACGTCCGAGCCCGCACCGGCCTCGGACATCGCAAGCGCGCCGACGTGCTCGCCGCTGATCAACCGCGGCAGGTAGCGCGCTTTTTGATCCTCGTTGCCCCAGCGTCGCAACTGGTTGACGCAAAGATTGGAATGCGCACCGTACGACAGCCCGACCGAGCCCGATGCGCGGCTGATCTCCTCCATGGCAACGACATGTGCGAGATAGCCGAGCCCTGCCCCGCCATAGTCTTCCTCGACCGTAATGCCGAGCAACCCGAGCTCGCCGAGTTCGGGCCACAGGTCGCGCGGAAACTCGTTACTTGCGTCGATAGCAGCCGCCCGTGGCGCTATCCGGTCGGCCGCAAACGAGCGGACCGTCTCGCGCAGGAGATCGACGTCCTCGCCGAGACCGAAATCAAAATCAAACATAAGCACTACAGACTGGATCAATAGCCGTATTGTCGCCCAAGCCGCTCAGGGTTGGTAGAGCGCTGCAATCGCACCGCCCGGGTCTTCGATGACGCAAAAGCGCCCACCGGCGAGCCCACGCGGCGCGACGATCACCTTGCCGCCCAGTTCGGAGACCTTCGCCGCACTTTGCTCGACGTCTGCGACCGTGATGTAGATGAGCCAGCCGCCTGGCAGGTCGGCGTTGCTGCCGCGCGCATGGCAGACACCGGCCACGCCCTCTCCGCTTGCCGGCGCTTTCATCACGTAGTCGGCGTAGTCGCCCATGCTGACGTCATCCGTTTCCCAGCCGACGACGGCCTTGTAAAAGTCGCGCAGGCTGTCGGCATCGTCGACGGTCATGTCGATCCAGCTGACGCTGCCGACTGGAGGCGTATCTGCCATGGTGTTCTCCTTTTGCAGGTTCAAACAGTGCCGCGGCGCGGACCGTCGCCCACCGCGACGCGGGTGATCAGAACGACGTCAGGAACGAGGCGGCGTTGCCGCCGATCTGCCCGGCGCCGGCCTGCGCCGATGCCAGGTAGTCGGCGCCTTTCGGGTAGTCGTCGGGTTGCGGATTGCTGACGCGCAAGACGCGATTGCGATGATAAAGGCGCAACTGGCTCGAAAACGGGATGACGGCGGCCGCATCGTTGCCGGTCATTTGCTCGTGCAGCGCCGGCAACCGGTAGAACGGCACGGTCATGTCCGCGTGATGTGCGTTGTGATAGCCGAAATTCAGTGTCAGCAGGTTCAGCCACGGGTATTGCAGTGAAATCGGCACGCTGAACGTGTGCTCCTGTTCCCAGGCGTCGTCGCCCTTGTGCGGCGCATTGCCCATGTCGAACAAGGTCGGGTTGTACGGATAGTCGTGCTGCAGCGCGTCCATGAAACGCAGTACGTGCATCATCAGGAGGTAAGCGACGGCATACAGGATGAATACCTTCGGGAACCACAGCAGTAACGCCAGCAGGACGGCGCCCCGAATCACGAGCACGGTCACGTTGCGCACGCGCTGGTCGCGCCGCTCCGGGATGATGAACGACGTGAACATCATGATGACATGCATGATCATGTCGTGCGCCGGGATGTAAATGAATTCGAGGAGGCGGGTAAGCCGCAGCACGAACGGATGTTTTGCAAACCACTTCTCGTAT
>JBFISV010000379.1:0-2165 GCA_041608415.1 Woeseiaceae bacterium | reverse complement strand
GGTCGGCGTCGCGCTGCTGCTCGCGTCGCTGATCGGCATTCCGGGCGCGTTCTCGATCGTCATCGTCGGGCAGCGATTCGGCACGCTAGGCCCGCTCGTGCTCGGCATCGCCATCGCGATCGCCGGGCTGCTCGTGCTGCTCTCGGCCGACAGCTACGCGGCGTACCTGTTCGGCGGCTGCTGCATGGGTTTTTCGTGGGCGTTCTGCCTGCCGTTCATCCAGTCGCTGCTGGCCACGATCGATCGCAAAGGCAGCGCGATCTCGGCCGGCACGTCGCTGTCCACATTCGGCAGCGCCATGGGCCCGGGTCTGGCCGCCATGGTCGTCGGAGGCGGCAAGTATGCCAACGTGTTCATGCTCTCGATCGGCCTGTTCGTGATTACGCTCACGCTGTTTTTCTTTGCCAACCAGGCAAGGCTGAGACGGATATGACGAGGCAGACGCGTACCCCGGATCCGCGAGACGTCGGCTTGTACATGCCCGGCGAATGGGCGCCGCATACGTGTTGCTGGATGGCCTGGCCGTGCCGCGAGGGCCTGTGGGCCGACAGCCGCGCGACGATGCAGGATTACGCCAACGTCGCGGCGGCGATTGCGCGCTTCGAAGCGGTGAAAATGCTCGTCCCGCCGGGGAAGGAAGGGCAGGCCGGCGCGCTGCTAGGAGAGGGCGTCGAGATCGTCACGATGCCGATCGACGACTCCTGGGCGCGCGATTCCGGGCCGAACTTCCTCGTCGGCGGCGACAGGCTGGCGGGATCGGACTGGGTGTTCAACGCGTGGGGCGGGAAGTACGACCCGTACGACCAGGACGCACTCATGGGCCGGCGCATTCTCGAGCTCGCCGGCGCGGACCGTTTCGGAAGCTGGCTCGTTGCCGAGGGCGGCGGTATCACGGTGGACGGAGAGGGCACCGTCATCACGACCGAGTCCTGTTTCCTGAACAGGAACCGCAATCCGGACCGCAGCCGCAAGGAGATCGAGTCGGAGCTGTGCCGGACGCTGGGTGCCGAGAAAGTCATCTGGATCCCCGGCGACGTCGAAGAAACCGAGACGGACGGGCACGTCGACGGGATCGCGGCGTTCATCGAGCCGGGCCGCGTACTGGTCGAGGTCAATCCGGACAAGACGGACCCGCACTATGCGGTCGGTGTCGAAAACGCGAAAGCGCTCGCCGGCCAGGTGGACGCCCGGGGGCGCAAGCTCGAACTCGACTTCATCGACGAGGGCATCTATCACGAAGGCATCTGGAACGGCGGCTGCAGCTCGTACGTCAATTCCTATCTCGCGAACGGGGCGGTCATCGTGCCCGGCTACGGCTACGACCGCGACGCGAACGCCGTCGCGACATACGAGCGCCTGTACCCGGACCGCGAGGTCGTGCAGGTACCGATCCACAGCCTCGCACTCGGCGGTGGCGGGGTGCATTGTGTGACCCAGCAGCAGCCGGAACTCGCCTGACGAGACGGCATGAGCAACCGGCAGAGAATCGGACTCCGAAAGGAACGCGTGGCGACGCGCGCCCCCGGCCGGAAACGCCGCAAGGCGTTACTCGATGCGACTTACGATCTCCTCTGCGAGCGGGACATCGAGGACATCTCCTTTCGGGACATCGCGCGCCGCGCGGGCGTACCCGAGGGCTCCGCGTATCACTTTTTCGCCAACCGATTTGATATCTTCTCGGCGCTCGGCGAGGTCCTGAGCGACGAGTTCGCCGCGGCCCACGGGAAACCGGTGGCGTCTGCGCGGCGCAGGACGTGGCAGCAGCTCGCGGGTCATCTCGTGGACGTCGGCGCAGACGTGTATGCGAGGAATCCGCCGGCGCGCCAGCTCCTGATAGGCGGCAAGACGCCGCCCGAGGTCAAGCAGGCCGATCGCATCAACGATCGACGCGTCGCGGCGGCGATGCACCGCTCGTTTTCGCGTTACTTCGAGATACCGGACAGCGACGAGATGCGCAACGCGTTCTACTACTTCATCGAGATCACGGACCTCATGTTCACGCTGTCGATCATCGAATTCGGCCAGATCACGCCCGCGATGCTCGCAGAGGCCAAGCGGGCAGGGGTCGCCTACCTGGAGACCTACCGCTAACCAAAGCGGGGGGGCAAGTCTACGCTTTACGAATTTTATAGCTGGTAGCTGGGGTCAAGTCGGCCCGATTCCCT
>JBFISV010000378.1:0-2171 GCA_041608415.1 Woeseiaceae bacterium | reverse complement strand
ATGCCGTTGATCGTGCACTCAACCTGCCGAGCGCCGGCTACCACGCCGGCCAGCGAATTTGCGACGGCAAGCCCAAGGTCGTCGTGACAGTGTGTCGAGAACACGACGTGGTCGGGCACCGCGCAGCGGCGCAACAGCTCCTCAAAGAGAGACGCGTACTCACTCGACACACAGTAGCCGGTCGTGTCGGGGATGTTGATCGTCGTCGCACCCGCCTCGATTGCCGCCTGCACCACCTCGCACAGGTACCCGATGTCGGTGCGGCCCGCATCTTCCGCGCTGAATTCGACATCCGTCGTGAAGCTCGATGCCAGGCGCACGGCCTCGGCCGCCATACGTGTGATGGTTTTGCGCTTCTCTAATAGTGTTTCGCCGTAGCGCGAATCGCCGAACTTGCTCTCGAGATGAATGTCGCTGGTGGCGATGAACGTGTGGATGCGGGCGTTCGATCGGCCTGACAGGGCCCTGCCGGCGGCCTGGATGTCCAGCTCAGTCGCCCGGGCGAGCGCACACACGGTCGGACCTTCAACTTCGTTCGCGATCTTCTTGACCGCCTCGAACTGCGCCGGCGACGAGACCGGGAATCCGGCCTCGATCACGTCGACACCAAGGCGCGCCAGCTGATGCGCCACCGTCACCTTTTCGGGAACGGTCATGGAGGCCCCGGGGGCCTGCTCGCCGTCACGCAACGTCGTATCGAAAATCACGACGCGATTCGAATTAGGGCCTACTGATGGATTCATGCGTTACCTATGAGTGGGGGGAAGCTTCTGCTGCGGCTTTGCTGTGCCCGTTGCGACTGCCGCCTGCCGCGGCGAGTTCACCGGCCACCGCCGCGCCAAACTCGACCGTCGTCGACGGACCTTCGTCGCCACGCATATCCGCCGTATGTATTCCCTTGTGAAGAACCGCGGTGACACTTCGCCGGATAGACGACGCGCCTTCGGCTTCTCCCAGGACGTCCAGCATCATGGCCGCACTGAGAATCGCGCCAACGGGGTTCGCCTTTGCCTCGCCGGCAATGTCCGGGGCGCTTCCATGTACCGGTTCGAAAAGACCCGAGCGCCCACCGATACTCGCGGACGGAAGCATTCCGAGCGATCCGACAAGCGTTGCCGAGAGATCGGACAGGATGTCGCCGAAGAGGTTGGCGGTGAGGATCACGTCGAACTGCGCCGGACGCCGCACAAGCTGCATCGCCGCATTATCGATATAGAGATGCTCCAGCTGCACATCCGGGTACTCGTTTTCCTGCACCTCCTGTACCGCGTCCCGCCACAGCCGCGACACATCCAGAACGTTCGCCTTGTCGACAGACGTGACTTTTCCAGATCGGCGTACTGCCACCTCGAACGCCGTTCGGGCAACACGCTCGACCTCTTCGCGCGAATACAACATCGTGTTGCCGGCCCTCTGTACGACACCCGCGTCGTCACGCTCCACGAATGACTCTCCGAAGTAAATGCCGCCGGTCAACTCACGTACGACTATGAGATCTGTGCCATCCACAAATTCCGCTCGCAACGGCGAAGAAGATGTCATTCCCGGAGGTACGACAACCGGTCGCAGATTGGCATACACGCCCAGGCCCTTGCGCAAAGCGAGCAAAGCGCGTTCCGGCCGCTTATCTGGAGGAACGTTGTCCCATTTCGGCCCGCCCACTGCACCAAGAAGGACGGCGTCGGCAGCGAGACACGCCTCCAGCGTGACCGGGGGCAGCACTTCTTCTCCTGCATCCAGCGCTGCGCCACCAACGGGGTAACTCGTCGTCTCGAATTCGAATTCGAAACACACGGCGGCCGCCTTCAAGACACGTAACGCCTCGTCGGTCACTTCCGGACCAATGCCGTCTCCGGGAAGAACGGCAATGCGGTAAGATCGATTGTCACCGGTCATTGATAATCCTCACGTAGCTGATTCCATTTCCACCGGAGACGAAGCCGTGTCCTCTTTCTCCGCGCGCGTGAGCCAGCTCATCATGCCACGCAATTTCTTCCCGACGGCCTCGATGCCGTGGTTGCGCGACGCCTTGCGAAGCCTGCCCATGTTGTCGCCGCCCCGTTCACACTCCGCAATCCACTCGCGCGCAAACGAGCCGTCCTGCACCTCGGTGAGGATCCTCTTCATCTCCTCCTTCACCGCCGCCGTAATCACACGGGGACCGCGGGTGT
>JBFISV010000377.1:0-2172 GCA_041608415.1 Woeseiaceae bacterium | reverse complement strand
CCGTCGTGTTCTACAACCGCACGCTCGAGGACCAGCTGGTCAGTTCGGTGCGCTGCGACCAGGAGCAGGGCGAGCGCTGGCTCGTCGACGAGCTGGTCAAGGCAGGCCACAAGGGGTTCGGCATCGTCGAGGGGCCGCCCGATTCCATTGTCGGCATCGAACGCAAGATGGGAGCGCTCAACGAGTTGGCCGCGCTGGACATCACCGACATCACGACCGTGAGCGGCGATTACGGCTACGAGACCGGCCGCGCATGCTTTGCAAACCTCGTGCGGGACCACGGCAGCGTGCCCGATGCGGTCATCGCCGCCAACGACGTGATGGCCATCGGCTGCATCGATGAGGCGCGCGAAAGCTTCGGACTCAACGTTCCGCAGGACGTTTCGATCGTGGGCTTCGACGGTGTCGGTCCCGCGCGCTATGCGGCGTACGACGTGACTACGGTTCGCCAGCCTGTGCAGCGTATGACCCAGTCCGCGGCCTCGATGCTCTTAGAACGGATCGAGAACCCGGAACTCTCACCCGAGAAGCGTGCGTTCTCGGGCACCCTGATCCGCGGCGGCTCGGCGCGCTTCCTGCCCGAAGACGCTTAAAAGAACCTTACGCGCATGGCGGCGGAAAACATCGTATTGCTGCCGGGCATGATGTGCGACGAGCGGCTGTTCTCGCCGCAGATCGCCGCGTTCGCACAACCCGTATTCGTCGCCGATACGACCCGTTCGGACAACTTCGCGGACATGGCCGCCAGGCTGCTCGCCGAGGCGCCGCCGCGTTTTGCGATGGCCGGGCTGTCGATGGGCGGCATCCTCGCCTTCGAGATCTGGCGCCAGGCGCCCGCACGCGTCACGCATCTTGCGCTGCTCGACACCAATGCGCGCCAGGATCCGCCGGACCGCAAGGCGATTCGCTTCGAGCAGATCGCGGCCGCGGCCGAGGGGCGGCTGACCGAACTCGCGCGGGAATCCTTGAAGCCCCTGTACCTCGCCGAAAAAAACCGCGACGACGAGGCCATACTGGCCACGATACTCGACATGGCGCTCGCGTTGGGCCCCGAGGTATTCGAACGCCAGTCACTCGCCTTGATGAACCGCCCGGACAGCACGGCGACGCTCGCAACGATAACCTGCCCCACGACCGTCATTTGCGGGCGCGAGGACCGCATTTGCCCGGTGCGCCTGCACGAATTCATGGCGTCGGAAATTCCCGGCGCCGAGATGCTCGTCATCGACGACTGCGGTCATCTTTCGACGCTGGAACAACCTGGCGCGGTTACGGCGGAACTCACGCGGCTGTTCGCGAAATAGACGGGGCAGACCCATGCAATCGAGCACAGACAGAATCATTACCACCCACGTCGGCAGCCTGCCGCGCTCGCAGGCCGTCACCGACGTGGTGTTCTCGCACGAGAAAGGCGTCGAGCTCGAAAACGCCGCCGCGATCATTCGCGATGCGGTCGATGACATCGTACGGCGCCAGGTGCAATCCGGCGTCGATCTCGTCAGCGACGGCGAGATGAGCAAGATCAGCTACGCGACTTACATCAAGGACCGGATTTCTGGTTTCGACGGCGACAGCGAGCGCGAACCGCCGAGCGATCTGCAGGATTTTCCGAAATTTCTCGAACGCCAGGCACGCTCGGGCGGCACGCCGAGCTATCGCCGGCCCTGCTGCGTCGGCGACATCGGGGTCAAGGACATGGGGCCGGTGCACGCCGATATCGACAATCTCGAGAACGCCGTTGCGAAACATGCTCCGTTGCAGGGATTCATGAACGCTGCCTCCCCCGGGGTCATCGCGCTGTTCCAGCCGAACCGGCACTATTCCTCGCACGAAGCCTATCTCGAAGCCCTCGCCGACGCCATGGCCCACGAGTACCGGGCGATCGTGGACGCGGGCATCGTGCTGCAGCTCGACTCGCCGGACCTCGGGCTGGGCCGGCACATGATGTTCAAGGACAAGAGCGACGCGGAATACCGCACGCTCGCCGCGATGCACGTCGCGGCCCTGAATCACGCGCTCGCCGGGATCCCCAAAGACATGGTTCGCCTGCACGTTTGCTGGGGCAATTACGAAGGGCCGCACCACCGCGACGCGCCCATGGAGACGGTGCTGCCGATCGCATTGGAGGCCGACGTCGGCGCGCTGCTGTTCGAATCGTCCAATCCGCGCCAT
>JBFISV010000376.1:0-2180 GCA_041608415.1 Woeseiaceae bacterium | reverse complement strand
GATGAGTACTGCACCGAAACGGAATACCCGCCGCTGGATCTGGATCGGGCTGGTTTGTACCGGCGCCGCGCTCGCCGGACAGGCCGATCTCGACCGCGCGGTCGAGCGCTACTATGCGGGTTACCCCGGCGAGGCGATCGCGCTGCTCGAGCCGCTGGCGCTGGCGGGCGACGTCGATGCGCAATACCTGCTCGGCAACATGACCTACGCCCTGGCGCAGGCCGGGCAACCGGGCCACGGGTCAGACCCGACAAGGTGGTATCGCATGGCGGCCGACCGCGGCTCCGCCGAGGCCGCCTATGCGCTCGGCGCAATCTACAACAATCGCTGGCTCGAGACCCGCGACCAAGAGGATGCGCGGCTCGCCGAGCTGCACTACCAGCAAGCTGCCGACCGCGGCTACGGCAAGGCCGAGGCGCCGCTGCTCGAGCTCGCGACGCGCATCAGCGCCAAACCGAAAGCCCGGTCACTGACCTACACCAACGCGTCGTTCGCCAGCCAGCAGGAAACGCCGGCGGCGCCGGCGAACGGCGAGCAACCCACCGCCGCGGCGAAGCCGTCCGGCTTCGAACCGAGCGGCGATCTGCTTGCCGACGCGGCCCGGTTGCAGCATGCGCTGCGACAACTGGGCGTCGGCGAGGGGCTTCTCGGCAGTATCGCGAGCGACGACCCGGCACCGAACAAGCAGGCGTTGCGCGGCTTGCTCGACGACCTCGGCGCCGACTCCGAGTTGATCGACAACCTGATGAAACTGCTGGATCACGTCCAATCGGTCAGCGAGCACAGCCTCGCGCCCGGGGCGAACTGAAGCCGGCGCGCGACCGGAAGTGGCCTCGACGAAGATGCCGATCTATACTGGCCCTTCGCCATGCCGCAGGCCAATCCGCCATGCCGCGCGACGTCGATCAACAAGCACTGCTCGAACGATTTTCGCGAAAGTACCGGGTCATTCGTTCGCCGTTGCTGCAACGGCTCGAACGCGCGGCCTGCGGTAGTGATTACGGAGCAACCAGCTACACGACGCTTGAACAGGCGCGCGAGCTCCGTTCCCGGCTGGCGCTGCAACCCGGCGAACACTTACTCGAGGTCGGTGCCGGCTCGGGCTGGCCGGGCCTCTTTCTGGCGAAGGAATCGGGCTGCAAGGTCACGCTGACCGATATGCCGCTCGAAGGCCTGCAGGTTGCGCGCCAGCGCGCCGCCGGCGACGGACTGAATCGCCGTTGTAGCCTGGCGGTCGCGAGTGCGGCGGCGTTGCCATTTCGCGCCGCGACCTTCGATGCGATCTCCCATGCCGACGTTCTCTGCTGCCTGCCGGAAAAACGCGAAGCGCTTAAGGCCTGCCGCGACGTGATCAAGCCGGGCGGGCGCATGCTGTTCTCGGTCATTCTGGTCACGCCCGGTCTCGGCAAGAATGACTACCGGCAAGCCGTCGCATGTGGGCCGACGTTCATTGCCGCCGACGAAGAATACCCGGCCTTGTTGCGCGCGGCCGGCTGGAATTTGACCGAACAAATCGACCTGACGACCGAATTCACAAAGGTTCTGCGGATCGCGCAAGAGCTCGACCAGCGTTACGGCGAAGAGCTAGAGCAGGTGTTGGGGCCGGATGAGGTTGCCCGGCGGCAGGCTCGGCACCGGGAGAATCTTATCGGGGTCGAACGCGGCTGGTTGCGGCGCGAATTGTTCGCGGCGGCGCCGGCCTGATCGATCCCGAAAATTTCGCTTACCGACGAAGAAGCGCATCGGTCGGACAGGATATAGGTATAGAAACATCATTTGCGCTAAATTAGTTCGCACCTGCCCCCTTGACGCAAATCAATGGATACGTGGGCAAATTCGAGGCTTGAGAAAACAATGCTATTGGGATCTGCTTTTCCGCCAACTCGGCCGCCTCTTGTCATCCTGGGCCTGATTTTCCTGTCCGCTTGCGCTAATCCGCTGGGGATTCGGCCCGCACCCGAGATCCTGGAGGCGATTAAATTCGAATTCACCCGGGGCGCACCCGTGGAACAAGCGGTAGAACCCGTCCGCACCGAGGGCCTCACGGAGGACGAAATCAACACCGCGCGAGTCTACAAGGCGAACTATCGCGCCGTCCTGAACGTGATGTCGCTCAACGCGTACCGAACCCGCTTCGGCACCACCTTTCCCGAAAGCGGCCAGGGAAGCGGTTTTATCAT
>JBFISV010000375.1:0-2256 GCA_041608415.1 Woeseiaceae bacterium | reverse complement strand
CCACTCCTGGCCGCCGTTGAACGCGAACAGCTCGGCACAGGCCATGAAGAACATGCGCCAGCGCATCCACCAGCGGTCGCGCTCGTGCGTGCCGTACGTCCGTTCGAGGATCGCCATGACCGCGTCACGGCGCTCGTCCATGAGGGCGAGCCAGGCATTGCAGGTGCGGGCGTAGTGCTCTCCGCCCCACTGCCAGACCTCGTCTATTTCCAGGCTTCCCGCAAACCGCAGCGGCAGGTCCGCGCTCGGCATGATGCCGCCGGAAAAAAAGTGCCGGCTCATCCAGTCGCTCGGCCCCTTGTCGATGTACTCGTAGGGCGTCGTGCGGTGCGTGAAGATGTGCATGAAAAAGCGGCCGTCATCGGCAAGCCAGCGATCGATGCGGCGAAAGAGCTCTCGATAGTTCCGCATATGTTCGAACATCTCGACGGACACGATGCGGTCGAACGTTTCGGTCGTGTCGAAGTCGTTCATATCGCAGACCTTGACGTCCACGTTCCCGAGCCCGCGCAGCGCAGCCTGGCTGGTGATGTAGTCGCGCTGCGAGCGCGAGTTGGACACGGACGTCACGGTACTCGCCGGGAAATGCTCAGCGATCCAGAGCGAAAGCGAGCCCCAGCCGCAGCCCAGGTCGAGGACCCGCATGCCGTCGCCGATCGCCGCGCGCTCGACCGTAATCTCGAGGGCGGCTGCCTCCGCCTCGTCGAGACTGCCGACGTCGTCACCCCAGTAGCAGCAGCTGTATTTCTTGTGCTCACCGAGTACTTCGGCGAAGAACTCGGCAGGCACTTCATAGTGCTGCTCGTTGGCGAGTTCGGGAACGAGCGCGACGGGCGAGGCGTCCATCATCTCGACGAAGCGGTTTTTCAATTCCGCGGCGAATTCGACGTCGCCCGCATGGATCTCTGCGAGCTTCCGCGCTAGCAGGCGGCGAATACCGTGACGGATCACGGTATCGGGTACCATGCCCGCCTCCGTCCAACTCAATGCTCTTGCCGTTACTGAAGTCATCATTGAACTCCGGTTCGATGGGCGGAGAATACACGGCGGCTGTCATGGAAAAAGGCTCATCACGGCTTTGTTACATTCCCTTACAGATCGTTATATTTCAGAGATATAGACTGTAGTCACTGCAATGCCGGAGCAAATCCATGAAGGCCCCCGTTATCGTCTGGTTACGTCGCAACCTGCGCCTGTCCGACAATCATGCGCTCAGCGCAGCGGCGGAAAGCGACCAACCCGTCATCGCCGCTTACGTACATGACGAACTGGATCGCGGCGGCGCGAGTCGCTGGTGGCTGCATCAGAGCCTCGCCGCCCTCGACAAGGAACTCGCGCGGCGAGGCAACCGGCTGGTCATCCGGCAAGGCGCGCCCGACGCGGCGATCGCCGAACTCGTTCAGGAAACGGGCGCCGACGCGCTGTTTCTCGCAAAGCGCTACGAGCGGCAGGCCAAAGCGCAGGAGGCGGCGATTCACGACACGCTCGCGGACGGGATCGACATCCGCGAGTTTGACGATTACCTGCTGCAGCAACCCGGCGCACCGCTGACGCAGTCTGGCGACGCTTACAAAGTGTTCACGCCGTTCTGGAAAGCCTCGGTGGCGCTCGGCACACCTCGAGAGCCTTGCCCCGCCCCGGGGCGCCTGAAAGCATGCGCCAAATCCATCGAATCGGTGCCGCTCGACGATCTCGGCTTGCTGCCGACCGAGCCCGACTGGGCGCAGGGGTTACGAGACACCTGGACGCCCGGGGAAGAAGGAGCGCTGGCGCAGCTCGACGCCGCGGTGAAAAAAGCCGCGGACTACGCGAAACTCCGCGACCGTCCCGATCTCGACGGCACGTCGCGCCTCTCGCCGCATCTGCATTTCGGCGAAATCAGCCCGCGACAGGTCTGGCACGCGGTCCGTGCGGGTGCGGCCGGAGCATCGAGCAGCATGGGCGCCGAGGCGCTGTTGCGGCAGCTGTACTGGCGCGACTTCAGCTGGTACCTGCTGCACCACTTCCCCGAATTGCCCGACGAGCCCTTGAGACCCGAGTACGCGCACTTCCCGTGGACGGACGATCCGGCCCGGCTCGAAGCGTGGCAGCGAGGCAGAACCGGCTACCCGCTCGTCGACGCCGGCAAGCGGCAGCTATGGACCTCGGGCTGGATGCACAACCGCGTGCGCTTGGTCGTTGCATCGTTTCTCGTCAAGAACCTCATGGTCGCGTGGCAGGACGGGGCCGACTGGTTTCTCGACACGCTCGTCGATG
>JBFISV010000374.1:0-2289 GCA_041608415.1 Woeseiaceae bacterium | reverse complement strand
GCGAGGCGAAGCAACTCATGCTCGGTGTCGAAAAAAGCGTCGACGTCGTTCGGGGCGAATCGGCCGAGCTCGTCGCGCATGCGCTTTTCGTCCGACCACCAGCCGACGACGCTGCCGTCGTCGAATGCGGCCTGCACGCCCGGGTCGCACGCGACCATTCTCAGGCCATAATTGCCGAGGCGGAGGTCGCGGATAATCGTCGGCCGCAGCATGCTCGCGATGTACGATGCCGTCGACACCCGGCAGCCCGGCGCGAGTTCGGCGTCGACCTCTTCGGTGACCGCGCAACCGCCGACGATGTTGCGGCGCTCGAGGACGAGCACACGCCGGCCGGCCCGGGCAAGATAGGCGGCGGCCGTGAGGCCGTTGTGGCCCGCGCCGATGATGACGACGTCATATTGCATACGGCGTTCCAAGCGGGTTGAATGGGCAAGAATAGCCGATTACAGGTAGCGCATGGGTTCGGACTACGATCAACTCGAGGCGACATTGCCGGGGGAACACTATCGCTCCGAGGCGATTTTTTCGCGCGAGAAGAACGCGATTTTTCACGCTGAGTGGTTTTGCGCCGGGCGCATCGAAGGGCTCGATGTTGCCGGCGCGTACCGGCTCGTCAACATCGCCGGCGAGAGTATCCTCCTGGTCTGCGACGCCGACGGCTCGATCAACGGTTTTTTCAACGTTTGCCGGCACCGCGGCTCGCAGCTCGTCCCCGCCGCCGCTGTGAGCGAACAGGCCGGGAATTTCAAGGCGGGCATTCGCTGCCCGTATCACTCCTGGAATTACCGGCTCAACGGCGAGCTGCACAGCACGCCGCACCTCAACGTGGACAAGTCGTGTTTCGGGCTGCACCGCGTCGGCACCGACACCTGGGGCGGCTACGTGTTCGTGCGCGTCGGCGCGGGCGAGCAAACGCTGCCCGGGATGCTCGGCGAGATTCCTGCGCGCATCCGGCGCTACCCGATGACCGACCTGCGCGCGGCCCATCGTATCGTCTACGAGGTCGCGGCGAACTGGAAAGTCATCCTCGAGAACTACAACGAGTGCTACCACTGCGCCGGCGTGCATCCCGAGCTGTGCAACGTCGTGCCGGCGTTTCGCAAGAACGGCGGCCAGGGGCTGGACTGGGACGCCGGGATACCGCAGCGCGACGGCACCAATACATTCACGCTCAGCGGCACGACGAACCGGGCGCCATTCCCCGGGCTCGACGACGACGAGAAAGTGCGCCACAAGGGCGAACTCGTGTATCCCAACCTGATGCTGAGCCTGTCGATGGACCACGCCGCGTCGTTTACGCTATGGCCGCGCTCGGCCGAGCGCACCGATATCATCTGCGAATTCCTGTTTCATCCCGACGAGATGTCGAAGGACGATTTCGACCCGTCGGACGCCGTCGAATTCTGGGACATCGTGAACCGGCAGGACTGGAGTATCTGCGAGAGCGTGCAGCGCGGCATGGCGTCAAAGCCGTTCGAGACCGGCTACTATGCGCCGATGGAAGACCTCAGCCTCGACATCCGCGATTACGTCGCGGCCCGCATCGACAGGGACTAGCCGCCAATGCCGGAAAGACTGCCCAGGCTCGTGGCGACCTCGGTCGTGCGCGGCAGCCAGCAAGGTGAAAGCCATGGTGGCGTGTTCACGATCGACTTCAATCAGCGCGAGATTCGCCAGCACGTCGACTGGAACGCCGACGACATCGACTGGGAAGGTCGCGGCGCCGATCGCGGCCTGCGCGGCATCGAGTTCGACGGCGACCACATCTACATCGCAGCGAGCGACGAACTGTTTCGCTACGACCGGGACTTCCGCATCATCAGCTCGTTTCGCAGCCCGTTCCTGAAACACTGCCACGAAATCGCACGCATGGACCGCACGCTGTTCCTGACGTCGACGGGCTTCGACAGCCTGCTGGCCTTCGACCTCGACATGAACAGTTTCGTCTGGGGCATGCAGTTGCAGCGCGTTCTCGGCGGCTGGCAGGGCGCCGTGTTCGACCCCCGCACGGGCATCGGCCCGCGGCCGAGCAATCACTTTCACGTCAACATGGTGTATGTCGACGGCAGCGGCGTATACGCGGCGGGTCTTCGTACCAGGGCGCTTTTGCACATCAACGACAAGTTCGAAGTCAACGAGGTCTGTAACATTCCCGAAGGCGCCCACAACGCCCAGCCCTACCGCGACGGCGTGCTCGTGAACGACACCGAGAGCGATGCCGTGCGTTATTCGGGGCGCGACGGCACGAACCTGTCGTTCGGGGTCAAGACCTACCCCGAAAAGGAAATC
>JBFISV010000373.1:0-2312 GCA_041608415.1 Woeseiaceae bacterium | reverse complement strand
CTCGTCACTCGTGTACCTGGAGTACAGGTCGCTCCTCGCGCCTTACCTTGCCCGACGACCATTCGTCGTGTGCGACGCGAATTAATCAGAGCCTCCCTAGATGCCCGGCGCGGCCCGATCGGATTCCTTCCGGCGCGCCGCGATGGCTGCGAATACGGCGCTCGGCCGGATTTCCCTGAGGCAGCGCAAGTGACCGAGCGGGCACACACGTTCGAAGCAGGGACTGCAATCGAGGCCGAGCCAGTGAATATCGCGGTGCACGGTGAGCGGCGGCGTGAAATTCGGCGACGACGAGCCGTAAATGGCATGTGTGTGGGTGCCGACCGCGGCGGCGATGTGCATGAGCCCGGAGTCGTTGCTCACGGCCTGTGACGCGATCGCGAGCAAGTCGATGACGTCGGCGAGCGAGGTTTGCCCGCAGATGTTGATCGCTGCCGAGTCACGAGCGACGACCTCCCCGGCAGCCCGGTCCTTTTCGGATCCGAGGATCCAGACGCTGAAGTTCTCGCGCCCGAGAGCGCGCGCGAGTTCGGCGAACTGCTCCAGCGGCCAGCATTTCGCCGGCCCGTACTCGGCGCCGGGCATGAACGCGACGACGGGCCTGTCTACGGCCAGTTCGAGCCTTGCGACGACGGCGCGCTGATTGGCGCGATCGACCGAGAGCGCGGGAAACGGAATCTCGGGCAGCGCCTCGTCGTCATCGAGCCCGAGCGCGACGAAGCGCTTGACGGTCTGGTCGAGCTTATCGCGGTCGCAAGTGCGCATGTCGTTGATCAGCCCGTAGCGCATTTCGCCACGAAAACCCGTACGCGTTTCGATGCCCGCAAACCAGGGCACGAGCGCCGATTTCCAGGAGCGCGGCAGAACGATGGCGCGATCGTAGCGGCCGTGGAGCGCGCGGCCGGCTTGCCGGCGCTTGCCGAGCCCGACCTCGCCGTGGCCCGTCAGGGCGGCAATGCCGTCGCGTACCTCCGGCATGCGGGCGACGACCGGCAGCGACCAGCCCGGGGCCAGCACATCGATGGCGCGATCCGGCTCGCGGGATTTCAAAAGCTTGAGAAGCGACTGCGCCATGACCATGTCGCCGACCCAGGAAGGCCCGACGATCAGTGTCGCGCTTCCGGCCATACGCTACGCGGAGATTTCGTCGAGGTAATTCCGAACGCCTTGTTCGACGGGCCGGAAGTCGACGTCGCAACCCGTTGCGCGCAATGCCGCAAGGTCTGCCTGCGTGTAGCTCTGGTAGGCGCCCGCGAGGTGTTCCGGGAACGGGATGTAGCGAATCCTGCCCTTGCCGTGCCAGCCGATCACCGAGTTCGCCACGTCGTTGAAGGTCTGCGCCCGGCCGGTACCGACGTTGAAAATGCCCGACACCTGCGGATGCTCGAAAAACCACAGGTTGACCGCACAGACGTCGTCCACGTAAACGAAGTCGCGCCGTTGCTCGCCGGCCTCGAAGCCGTCCGAACCCTCGAACAGCCTTACCTCGCCGGCGTCGCGGAGCTGATTATTGAAATGCCACGCGACGCTGGCCATCGATCCCTTGTGCTGCTCGCGCGGGCCGTAGACGTTGAAATAACGCAGTCCCACGACCTGGCTTTGAGGGCGGCTCGCAACACGCCTTACGTAGCGGTCGAATTGCAGCTTCGAATAACCGTAGACGTTGAGCGGCTTCTCGTTGGCCGGAATTTCCTCGAACGCGGCCGACGCGCCATAGACGGAGGCGGACGATGCGTAAATGAACGGGACGCGGTTTTCGAGGCAGTGCGCGAGCAATACCTGCGAGTAAGCGTAGTTCCTCTGCATCATGTAGCGCCCGTCCCACTCCGTCGTATCGGAACACGCACCCTGGTGGAACATCGTTTCGATTGCCGCGACGAAGCGCGCATCGTCGAGGCGTTTGAGGAAATCCTCGCTGTCGATGTAATCCGCGATTTCGAGGTCGGCGATGTTGGCGAACTTGTGGCCATCGCCGAGATCGTCGACGACGACGATGTCGTCGATACCGCACGCAATCAGGCGCCGCACGAGATTGCTGCCGATGAAGCCGGCGCCACCGGTTACGATGTGCACGATCTAGGGAGACTCTGATTAATTCTCATCGCACACGTTGCGTTCATTTGGCCTGTGCTGCGGCGCGTTCCGCCGCGCGTATGTCGATACTCGCAAGGAGCGCAACAAAGCCACAGGCCAGATGAACGCAACCCTGATCTTTTCAATACATTATCGTGGGACGAATGGTAGTCGGGCAAGGCTGCGTTGCTCGTCACTCGTGTACCCAAAGTACAGGTCGCTCCTCGCGCCTTACCTTG
>JBFISV010000372.1:0-2322 GCA_041608415.1 Woeseiaceae bacterium | reverse complement strand
GGCGGAACGCGCCGCACCACAGGCCAAATGAACGCAACGTGTGCGATGAGAATTAATCAGAGTCTCCCTAGAATCCCGCGGTCACCCGGCGACGCCGAGACCATCGAGGCCCGGCAAGGCCGCGCTCTCGTCGCGCGCGGCGGCAGCGCAGCCGTCATGCGCACACCCCCGCATCGGCGTGTCGGTACAAACCAGTATAGGCAGGCTGCGGCGCGATGATTAGCCTCTTCTAATAAGCCGCTAACCGGGCCAGCATTCATGCAGTCTTTCGCTGTTGTGGGCTTCGGCAACAACCTGCTCAGGGACGACGGCGTCGGGATCCACGCACTCGAGTATTTCTCGGGGGAAAATCCGTTTACCGAGGTGACCTGCATCGATGCCGGCACACTCGGCCTTGCGCTCATGGATCGACTGTGTCATCGCGACGGGCTTGTCGCGCTCGACGCGATGCGGCTCAACAAAGTCCCGGGCACGATAACGGTGCTCGAGGGCGCCGAAATGGACGCGCACTTGCGCCACCACCACGGCAGCGTGCACGAACTCGGGCTTTCCGATCTCATGGACGCACTGCGGCTGACCGACGATCTGCCGCCGAAACGTGCGCTGATCGGTATCGAGCCCGCAGAGATCGATTGGGGGACGGTGCCGACGGCTGCCGTTAACGAGGCGATTCCGCTCGCCGTCGCCCGACTGCGTGCGCTGATCGGCAACTGGCTCGCAGCCCCGGAGGCAGCCGCATGAATGCAACGAATCCGCTCGCAGGACTGCAGGTAACCGAGCGCGGCAACGTCACGCCGATATTGCACGAGGTCGCGCACGCGCTCGTGCGGCTTGTGGACCGCGGCGAGCCGACCGTGATCGACCTCGCCAGCCTGCCGTTCGGGCCGGGTGAACTCGAGAAACTCGAGCAACGACTCGGTACCGGCGAACTCACGGCAAGGCTCGACGCGCTCGGCGAAAGCCTGATCCGGGAAACGATTTATCCCGGGGTGTGGTGGCTCGAGCACCGCAACACCGACGGTGAAGTCGTCGGCCGCTACATCGAAATCACGCGCGCGCCCCAAATCCTGTTGTCACAGGACGCCGACATACGGGCCGGCCGCGCGATGCTCGTCGCCGACCTCGACGAGCGCGAGTACGACAACGAACACGAGGAGGCGCCGACGTGAAAAACACCCAGACCCTGGGCGATATCCTGCAAGCGAGGGGGGTATCCCGGCGAGGCTTTATCAAGTACTGCACCGCGACGGCGTCGCTGCTGGCACTGCCGCCGACGATGGTGCCACGAATCGCGAGCGCGCTCGAAGGCGCGCGCCGGCCGTCGGTGATCTGGCTGTCGTTCCAGGAGTGCACGGGCTGCACCGAATCGCTGACGCGCTCCGCGTCGCCGACTCTCGAAGGCCTGATTTTCGACACGATCTCGCTCGACTATCACCACACGCTGCAGGCGGCATCCGGAGAGGCGGCCGAGGCCGCGCGGCACGCCGCGATGGAGGAGAACAGCGGCAGCTACCTCGTTCTCGTCGACGGCTCTATTCCCCTGGGCAACCCCGGTTTTTCGACGATTGCGGGCATCAGCAATTACGACATGCTCATGGAAACCGTCGCCAACGCCGCGGCGGTGGTCGCGATCGGCAGCTGCGCATCGTTCGGCGGCATCCCGGGCGCCGACCCGAACCCGACGGGCGCCGTTTCGGTACGCGACATCATCACAGACAAGCCCGTGATCAACGTGCCGGGCTGCCCGCCGATCCCGATGGTCATAACGGCGGTGCTGACGCAGTTCCTGACGTTCGGCAAGATTCCCGACCTCGACCATTACGGCCGGCCGGTCGCGTTTTTCGGCCAGACCATTCACGACCGCTGCTACCGGCGGCCGTTTTACGAGCAGGGCAAATTTGCCGAGACCTTCGATGACGAGGGCGCACGCAAAGGCTGGTGCCTCTACAAGCTCGGCTGCAAAGGCCCGATCACCTACAACGCCTGCGCGACCGTGAAGTGGAACCAGGGCACGAGTTTCCCGATCGAGTCCGGGCATCCCTGCCTCGGCTGCTCCGAACCCGATTTCTGGGACGGCGGCGGCTTCTACAACCCGGTTTCCACGGCCAGGCTCGGCAGCGGTGCTGCGCTGGCCGGAGCCGCCGGCGTCGGCATAGCGCTCGGCGCTGCCGCCGCGGCGATGTCACGGCGCCGACGCGCCAAGACCATCAAGGAGGGCTGATATGGACCTGCTGGAATTCGCGCGCGGCCCGGCTCTGCAATACTCTTTCTACCTGCTGATCGCAGGAACGCTGTGGCGCATCCTCGGCATCGTGCTGCTCG
>JBFISV010000371.1:0-2415 GCA_041608415.1 Woeseiaceae bacterium | reverse complement strand
GGCTGGTGGTCGGCGATCTTCGACAGCGCGTCGAAGCCGTCGATCGCCGTGTAAACGTGGCAGCCTTCCTTGCTCAGCAGCGTCTCGGCTGTCCTGCGAATCGTCTTGCTGTCATCGATGACGAGAATCTTGAGGCCATTGAGACTTCGAGATTGAGTGCTGGACACCGGTTTCCCTCCAAGGCCAGATTTCCGATTCGCGGATGCCCGTCTCCGCAAATCTCCCGGGAAAGCCGACTTGTACCATAATGGCATAAGTCCTGCTACGACTGGCGCCGCAGACCGCGCCAATGGCCCCGGCGGCGCCGCTTGCCGTGTGCTTTGGTCGCGGTATAGTGGGCCGCTCTTAACGACTGCGGGGTTTTACTCGCTGATGCCAAACAGCGCCCTCAGGATCGGCGTCGTCATGGACCCCATCGACGCGATAACGCCGAAAAAAGACAGTTCATTTGCGATGTTGCTCGAAGCCGGGCGGCGCGGCTGCGAGGTCCATTATTTCGAGCAGGCCGACCTGCGGGCACTGAACGGCCGGGCGCTCGGCCGGTCACGGCGACTCGAGGTACGCGACACGGGCACAGACTGGTGGACTTTCGGCGACGAAGACGACGTCGCGCTCGGCGACCTGGACGTCGTGCTGATGCGCAAGGATCCGCCGTTCGACATGGAGTACGTGTACACGACCTACGTTCTCGAACTCGCCCGTGACAGGGGCGCCCTCGTCGTCAACGACCCGCAGGCGCTGCGCGACATGAACGAAAAGGCCTACACGGCCTGGTTTCCGGACTGCGCGCCGCAAACGCTGATAACCCGGTCGATCGCCGATATGCGCGCGTTCCTCGCCGAGCACGGCCGCATCGTCGTGAAGCCGCTGGACGGCATGGGGGGCAAGTCGATCTTCGTCGTCAACATGGGCGACAACAATGCAAACGTCATATTCGAGACACTGACGGCACACGGCTCCCGCTTCGCAATGGCACAGGTATTCATCCCCGAAATCAAGCTGGGCGACAAGCGCATCCTGCTGATCGACGGCGAGCCCGTGCCGCACGCGCTGGCCCGCATCCCGCCTGCCGGCGACAACCGCGGCAATCTCGTCGTGGGCGCGACCGCGGCCGGCCAGGCCCTGTCGAGACGCGACCGCGAGATTTGCGCGCGTGTCGGGCCGGTATTGCGCGAGGGCGGCGTCATTTTTGCGGGCATCGACGTCATCGGCGATTACCTGACGGAGGTCAACGTGACCAGCCCTACCGGTATCCGCGAACTCGACCGGCAGTTCGGGCTCAACATCGCGGGCGAGATGTTCGATGCCATAGAGCGGCGGCTCGCCTGAGTCGCCACAGAAGACCGCCCTTTTCCAGGCTTTTCGCGGTCGCCGGCAGTGACCTGAGTCTCACTTTGCGCCCCCGCGGGTGGGTACACTGGCACTGCCCGGAGCATTTTTCGGGGCGCTTGTTAAGGAAACGGAGATCGCGGATGATTCGGATGCAATTTCCTCTGCCGATACATTCGGTTTTCGCGGCATGGCAAAAACCGCAGTAGACCTGGACCCGCTCGACGAACTCCGGCTCGTCGCCCGACCGGCAGAGGACCGGCTGCCGGCCATGCTGTTCCTGGCCGCGCTGATACACGGCATTCTCATTATCGGTATCGCCTTCAACCCGGAACTCAGCGAGGTTTTCGGCGAGGCCATTTCGCTCGAGGTCACGATCGTCGCCGATATCGACCAGGACATCGACCGCCCCGATCGCGCCGAGTACCTGGCCCAGGCCAGCCAGGAAGGCGGCGGCAATACGAGCGAGCAGGTTCGGCCCTCGGCCGAGGAAGCCAGTCCTGCCATCATCGACAACGTCGGCGCGGATGAAGGCAACGATTTCACGGATTCGACCGCGCACGAGCGCGCGGCCGACGAATTGCTCGTGTCCAGTCGTGAGCAGGAATATCGCGTCCCTGACCTGCCGCGCGAAGAACCCGTGGCCGACGAACGCGTCGCGCTGGCGCTGGAGAAGGGCAGCGAATCGACGTTGCCGCTGCCGACGGAGGAGGATGCCACGCTCGCGATCCACGACGACGATCCGCGGCAGCTCGTCATCAGCGCGGATACCGAGGAATCGATTGTTGCGGCCTACCTCGATCGCTGGAAACGCCGGATCGAAGCGGTCGGCGTCGAACATTTCCCCGAAATCGCGAGCCTCGACAGCGCGACGGGCAGTCCGACCGTCGAAGTCAGCATCAGTGCCTCGGGCGACCTCATCGAGGTCGTTACGCGCCAATCCTCGGGCTCGGACGCGCTCGATCGGGCCGCATTGGACATATTGCGTCGCGCGTCGCCATTCGACCCGTTTCCGAGCGAGGTGCGCAAGGAATACGACTCGCTGCGCTTCGCCTACAAGTGGGTCTTCGGGCAAAACGCTCCGAT
>JBFISV010000370.1:0-2417 GCA_041608415.1 Woeseiaceae bacterium | reverse complement strand
CGTGCAACGTATCACCGACGTGCCGCTGTCCATCGATTCTTCCATCGTTGCTGCGCTCGAGGCCGGACTCGCCGCCTACGAGGGCAAGGCGCTGGTCAACTCGGTGACGGGTGAAGAAGAGCGCCTCGAGGCCGTGCTGCCGCTCGTGAAAAAATACGGCGCGGCCGTGGTCGCGATCTCGAACGATGAAACCGGTATCTCGGAAGACCCCGACGTGCGCTTCGAGGTCGCGAAGAAAATCGTCGAACGCGCGGCCGACCATGGCATACCCCGCGAGGACGTGGTCGTCGATCCGCTGCTGATGCCGATCGGCGCCATCAACACGGCCGCGCGCCAGGTCATGCACATCGTCCGGCGCCTGCGCGGGGAATTGAAAGTCAATACCACCTGTGGCGCGTCCAACGTGAGCTTCGGGCTGCCGAATCGCAACGGCATCAACAGCGCTTTTCTGACCATGGCGATCGGCGCGGGCATGACGTCGGCCATCACGAGCCCGCTGCACGACGAAGTGATACAGGCGGTGCTCGGCGCCGACGTCATGATGGGACACGATCCGGACTGCGCGAACTGGATAAAGAAGTACCGCCAGCCGAGCGATAATGACGGCGCGCGCGGCGGCCGCAAGCGCAGGCGCCGCTCCGCCTGACGAGGGGCGGGATCCGCGATGGAAGGCAACGGCGCAAAGATCGTTTTCACGCCCTCGGGGCGTCGCGGCCGCTTTGCGCGCGGCACGTCCGTGCTCGAGGCGGCACGCAGCCTCGGCGTCGACGTCGATTCCGTGTGCGGCGGCCGCGGGCTCTGCGGCCGCTGCCAGGTGACCTGTTCCGAAGGCGACTTCTCGAAGCACGCGATCGTGTCTCGCGCTGAAAACCTGTCGCCTTTCGGCGAGGTCGAAAAACGCTACGGCGAACGGCGCAAACCGCTCGTCGGCGGCCGCAGGCTGAGCTGCCAGGCGCGTATACAGGGCGACCTCGTGATCGATGTGCCTGCCGAGAGCCAGCTGCATCGCCAGGTCGTGCGCAAGGGCGCCGACTACCGGGACATCACGCTCGATGCGAGCGTCCATCTGTATTACGTGGAAGTGGCCGAGGCCAGTCTCGATGAGCCCGGCGGCGACCTGCAGCGCGTGTTACGGGCGCTGTCGGAGGAATGGCAGCTCGAGGGCCTCGACGTCGATCCGGTCGTGCTCACAGGCCTGCAGGCGGCGCTGCGCGAAGGCGGCTGGAAGGTCACGGTCGCCGTGCACGAGCGCTCGCGCATTATCGCCGTCTGGGCCGGCTTCAAGCGCGACGGCTTCGGGCTGGCCATCGACATCGGTTCCACGACGATCGCCGCGCAGCTGTGCAACCTGGCAACGGGCGCCGTCGTTGCGACCGGCGGCATCATGAACCCGCAGATTCGCTTCGGTGAAGACCTCATGAGTCGCGTGTCCTATACCATGATGCACGCCGACGGCAGCCGCGAACTGACCGACACGCTGCGCGGGGGCCTCAACGACCTGGTTGCGAGTACCTTCGCGGACGCCGGCATTGCGCCCACAGACGTACTCGAAGCTACCGTGGCCGGCAACCCGATCATGCACCACCTGTTTCTCGGACTGAGCCCCGTCGAGCTCGGTGGGGCGCCGTTCGCACTGGCGACGGACGCGGCGCTCGATCTCAAGGCCCGCGAAGTCGGTCTCGCGATCAACCCGGGCGGCGTCGTCTACGTGTTGCCCTGCATCGCCGGCCACGTCGGCGCCGACGCGGCCGCGATGATTCTCTCGGAGGAACCGCATCTCAAGGACGAGATCTCGCTGCTCGTGGACGTCGGCACGAACGCCGAGATCGTGCTCGGCAATCGCGAGCGACTGTTCGCCTGTTCGAGCCCGACCGGACCGGCCTTCGAAGGCGCGCAAATCAGCTGCGGGCAGCGGGCGGCAGCGGGCGCGATCGAACGCGTTCGTATCGACAGGGAGACGCTCGACGTGCGCGTTCGTGTCATCGGCTCGGAATTGTGGTCGGACGACCCGGGATTCGCCGACTCGGTCCGCAAATTCGGTGTGACGGGCATTTGCGGCTCGGGGATCATCGAAGCCGTCGCCGAGATGTTCCTCGCCGGCCTGATCAGCGAAGACGGCGTCGTGGACGGCAGCATGGCGGCGCAGACGCCGCGCCTTACGCCCGAGAACCGGACCTGGACGTTCCTGCTGTACGACGGCCAGCAGAAGATCTCGGTGACTCAGAATGACGTGCGCCAGATCCAGCTCGCCAAGGGCGCCCTGTATGCCGGCGTCAAGCTGTTGATGGACAGGGCCGGCCTCGCAGCGGTCGACCGGATCCGGCTCGCGGGCGCTTTCGGCAATCACATAGACCCCCGCTACGCGATGGTGCTCGGCATGATCCCGGACTGCGATCTCGACAAGGTCGAGTCGGCCG
>JBFISV010000369.1:0-2417 GCA_041608415.1 Woeseiaceae bacterium | reverse complement strand
GTCTGCGTCTGCGCGACCAGCCATGCCGCGACACGCGAGGCAAGCAGCCGGATCCGCGCATTCCTCGAGGGTCTGGATGCCGGCGACGTCTCGATGATCGCGGGCCGCCAATTGCAGCATGCCGAGATTGTGTCGAAGGTCTACCGCGCACGGGATCATGCGCCGATCTGGCTGCGCGGCGCCCCGCTCGGCAAGCAAGTCCCGGACATGCTCAAGGCGATCGGCGACTCTGTCGGGCACGGTTTTGCGGCCGAACGCTACCATCGCTCGACGATCGAAGTGCTTGCCCGCAGCGACGACGATGCATCGCAGCTCGCGCTCGAACTGCTGTTGACCGATGCGTTCCTGGCGCAGGCCACGCATCGCGGCAAAGGCGCGATCAATCCGCCGAATATCGACGCGGAATGGCAGCTGCCGCAAACCGAAATCGATCCCGGCGAATTGCTGCTCGACACGGCGAAACGGAAACGCTCCGTCGTCAGGGAACTCGATGCGCTCTGGCCCGCCACCGAGGAATACGCGCGCCTGCTCGCACGGCGGGCGGAGATCGCGGCCTCGGGCGACACGGCGCCGGTGCGCGTTTCGCAGGGCCCGCTCCTGAAACCCGGACAGTCGAACGATCGCGTCGTGCTGCTGAAGCAGCGCCTCAAGGGCCCCGGCGACTATACGCCGCTCTACGATGACGATTTGCGTGCCGAAGTCACGGCCTTCCAGCGGGCGGCCGGCCTCGAGCCGGATGGCATCGTCGGCGAGAATACGCTCGAGGTTCTCAATGCGACGCGCGATTCGTGGCTCGACCGCATCGACGCCAACCTCGAACGCTGGCGCTGGCTGCCGCGAGAGACGCCGCAAACCTACCTGCGCGTCAACATCGCCGCGTTCACGCTGCGTGCGATAGAGGACGGTCGCCCGGCGCTGTCCATGAACGTCATCGTGGGACAGCCCTATCGGCGCACACCGGTGTTCACCGAGACCATCAAGTACATGGTCCTGAATCCGTACTGGAACGTTCCGTACAGCATCGCGACCAAGGACAAGCTGCCGCTGCTCAAAGCCAACGCGGCCGCCGAGGCGGCAAAAGGCTTCGAAGTGAAGCCGCACGGCAAGGACGCGTTCGTGCCGGTCGATGCGCTGGACTGGCAGGGCATTTCGGCGCGCAGCTTCAACCATTTGCTGCGGCAGCGGCCCGGCCCGGCCAACGCGCTCGGACGCATCAAGTTCATGCTGCCCAACCCGTACGCCGTCTACCTGCACGATACGCCGAGCCGCGAACTCTTCGCCCGCCAGGAACGCAGCTTCAGCTCGGGCTGCATCCGGCTCGAGCATCCGGTGCCTTTGGCAGAGTGGCTGCTGTCCCGGGAGAGGCACCCCAACGCGAGGAAAATCGAGGCCCTGATCGCGAGCGGCGAGACCGTGACCCTCTATCTCAGCAAGCCCGTGCCGACGTATATCGTCTATTTCACGGCATTTTCGCTCGAGGACGGCGAAGTGACGTTCCGCCGTGACATCTACGGGCGGGATCGCGTGCTGATCGCCGCATTGAAAGGACTGCAACCGTGATCGACAAGCTACGTTTCCTGCTGCTCGCGTGCCTGCTTCTCGGTGCAGGACCGGCATCGGCCTGGGATAATTCCCGTCTGTCGGTGCCGGTGATGGTCAACGGCCACGTCATTCCGTATCCCGTGTTCGCCATATTCATCATGCCGGGATCGGACATCAGCATCGGGTTCGTCGACGCAAGCGGCGGCGCCACGTTGACTCTCGGGGCCCGGGAGGTCGATAGCCCGGATGGCCTCGTCCGGGCGGCGGACCGACCCGGACTCGAGGTGCTCGAAATTCGCAACACGGCGTCCGGTGAAATCTGCAGGATCAACGTATTCACGCTCGTGCCGGCGACGGCCGTCGGTAAGGACGCGCGCCTCAACGGCTATCGAATCGGCCGCTATCCGGCCGAGCCGCTCAGGGGCCTCGACATCTACCTGCCGCCGCAGGGATTCGTCGAGGTGACGGCGGACAACGCGAAGACCCGGGTGTCGCCGAATTTCACGCTCGGCGAATTCGTCGCGAAACAGGCGTCCGGCTATCCGAAGTACCTCGTGTTGCGATCCTCGCTGCTGCTCAAGCTCGAGAACATCCTGGCGAGCCTCAACGAGGCCGGGCACGAGACCGCCGGTTTCGTGATCATGAGCGGCTACCGGACGCCGTTCTACAACCGCGCGATCGGCAACGTCCCGTACAGCCGGCACGTCTTTGGCGGCGCAGCCGACTTCTACATCGACGAGGACCCGGCCGACGGTCGCATGGACGACCTCAACGGGGACGGCCGCGTCGATCGCAAGGACGCGCGCTGGCTCGCCGCTTTCATCGACGACATGTCCAGAAAGGGCGCGTTCGGTCCGCGCCGTGGCGGCATCGGC
>JBFISV010000368.1:0-2425 GCA_041608415.1 Woeseiaceae bacterium | reverse complement strand
GGTGCAGCACGCTGTACGGCGCGTGTGTGATCTCGAACGTCTTCCGGTCCCCGCGCCACGCGCTGGCAAGCACACGCCAGGCAAACGCGACCGGGTCTGCGCGCGGCGTCGCGGGCCGTTCGAGTGGCTCGGGCGGCTCGACGGCGCGCACTCGCGCCGACTCGGACGCGATCCAGTCAGCCAGTTCGGGCGTACGCCGTCCGGCCATCGCGTGCGCCGCGCTCACAGGCTCTGCGCCGAGTTGCGTTGCGAGCGTCATGTTGTCTCGCACGAGCCATTCCCTGACGATCTTGCCATGCTCCACGACGCAGTCGGCGATGTTCGTCATGCGGATGCGGACGCCCGTTGCAGGCCCGTACACCGTCGGGCCCTTGTTCGTCGCGAGGCTCAACAAGCGGTGCGACGTGTAATAGCCGTCCGCCCTGTTGCCCGAGAAGATGACGTTTTCGGCGAGCAGCAGTCGATCCGGAAATGCCGCCAGCGTGGCGCGCGTGCCGTCGACGACGGCGGCCGCACCGTGCGCAATGCCATCGAGCCCCCAGACGACGCAGTCGGGTGCATAGTACTGATGGATCAGTTCGATCCCGCCTTCCTCCCAGATCTCGAACGTGATGCCGAGGATGTAATCGACGATGTCGTCGTCGGCGCCGTAAGCACCCGTTCGCTCAGTCGCCATCAGCGGCTTTCGCCTCCTTCATACGCGGGGTCCGTTGGGCGCGGATTGTACTGCGAATGCAATACCCATGCCCAGAAAATTCGTAATTTTCGCGTGCATTCGCGAGCAGCCCGCGGTAAATCTTGAATTCGATTTGCATTCGAAGTACATTCGTCCGCTCCGCTTTATGTGCCGCCACCGAGCGCAGGACATCGATCGCATGGCCCAGTCTGCCGCCTCCATCCACACGACCGACAAATTGATCGCCGCCCGGGTCGTGCGCTATCGCGATCTCAGGCCCTGCACGACGGCATTCATCGATACGCGCACGCCGGGCAGCGTCGAGAAGGAAAACTTCACGATCATCGGGCCCGGCGTCGCCGAGAATCCCGACCAGCACGTGCACATCGGGATTGCGCACGGCTTCAACATCGGCGGCGCCCGCCAGCCGCCGGGCTGCGTCAACTCGCAGCACAGCCACGAGACCGCGGAGGTTTTTATCGTCCGCTCGGGACGCTGGGCTTTTCTCCTCGGGCCGAACGGGGAAGACGGCGAGGTCGTCATCGGGCCCGGCGACACGATTTCGATTCCCGTGCACGTGTTCCGCGGCTTCAAGAACATCGGCGAGGACACCGGCTTCTTGTTCAGCGTGCTCGGCGGCGACGACCCGGGTCACGTAACCTGGGCACCTTACGTTTTCGACAATGCGAAAGCATACGGCCTGATCCTGCTCGACGACGGCAGCCTCGTGGATACGACGAAGGGCGAGACCGTGCCGCCGGGCAAACGACCGATGCCGCCGACAACCGATGCAGACGTCGGCCGCCTCGATCGTCTCGGCGCAGACGAACTCGAGCGCTGCATCTTGAGGTACGACGAACTGGACCCCGCGCCGATATCGGGCTTGCCCGAGTTGCGCGAGTCGCCGATCATCGGCCCGGCGAGCCCTGCCGAAGGGCTCGGGGCCGGCCGCATGACGTGGTCGCACGGTTTTCATCTTCGCCACATCGGCCTCGATCCGGGCGTTACGACCCGGCGGCACACGCGTGCGGAAGAAGAGGTCATCCTCATGTACTCGGGCCGACTCGGCGTCGAGATCGCCGACGGCACGATCGAACTCGGCCCGGGCGACGTATTCACCGTCCCGGTCGGAGTGCCTCGCCGCTTTTCGAACACGAGCGGCGAACTCGCCGAGGCCTACGTCGTGCGGGGCGGGGATCAGCCGCAGGCGCCGACGCTCGTCGATTGAACAAAACTTCTGCAACCGTCTCACCGAGGTAACACCGTGATCAAGGTAATGAAAAAAGGCATCAGCCAGCAGGCGGCTGCCGATATGGACGCCCGGGTGAAGACCACGGTCGAGGGCATACTCGAGGATATCGACGCTCGTGGAGATACCGCGGTGCGCGAACTTTCCAAGAAGTTCGACAGCTGGTCGCCCACGAGTTTTCGTCTCGGCGATGACGAGATCGAGGCCGCAGTATCGCGACTGCCCGCGCAGACCGTAGATGACATCAAGTTTGCACAGGCCCAGATTCGCCGATTTGCGGAGATCCAGCGCGCGGCGTTGCAGGACGTCGAGGCGGAGACCCTGCCGGGCGTGATCCTCGGTCACAAGAACATTCCCGTCGGCAGCGTCGGCTGTTACATCCCGGGCGGCAAGTACCCGATGGTCGCAAGCGCGCACATGAGCGTGCTCACCGCAAAGGTCGCCGGCGTCAAGCGCGTGATCGCCTGCGCCCCGCCGCACGGCGGCGGCCCCAACGACGC
>JBFISV010000367.1:0-2433 GCA_041608415.1 Woeseiaceae bacterium | reverse complement strand
TTCAGCCCCTCCGGCCATGCGACGTTGGCGCGGTTGACCCAGACCGCGCGTAATCCGGCCGCGCGCGCGGCATCCACGTCAAGCTGCGGATGATCGCCGACGTGCAGCGTTT
Organism: Woeseiaceae bacterium; assembly: GCA_041608415.1. Lineage (GTDB taxonomy): Bacteria > Pseudomonadota > Gammaproteobacteria > Steroidobacterales > Woeseiaceae > UBA1847. The sequence continues at coordinate 2,321 of JBFISV010000367.1, read as the reverse complement.
CACGCGGGCTACTGCCGCCCGCGGCCACGGCCGCAGCGAATATGCGCCGCGCCGGCTTTGCCGCGCCGGCTGAACGGGCCGACACGATGCCGTCGAAAAACCCGTCGATGCCGATCTTTCCGAGATCGGCGTTGCCGTTGGTCACGGCAACGACAGTGTAGCGTCTTGCCAGCGATTCGAGCGCCGGGCGAACGTCGGGGAACAGCTCGACCTCGTTGCGCGCTGCGAAAAATACTGCGTACGCGGCATCCACGTCGATGCTGTAGCCCGCGGCCTGCCCCATTCTTCGCAACACTTCGCGCCGCAGGAACGTCAGGTCGTGAGACCGATTTTCATGCTCGGCGATGATCGTCTCGCGCAGCGCCATGACTCGATCGCGCGAGAAAGCTTGCGACACTCGCGGGTAGTTCGCCGCCAGCCATTCCTGCAAGCGCCGTTCCGCGCGCGCGATGACGGGGCCGATCGGCCAGAGCGTGTCGTCGAGATCGATCGTGATCGCTCGAATGTGTGCTCGAATGTGTGTAAGGGTCCGCACGAGTAGTACCCACGAGTTGCCCGACGTCAGGAAATGGTCGACCATTGTCGTTCCAGTTCGCGAGGCAGATCAACAGGCAACGAGCATGAAATACCTGCATACCATGGTACGCGTAACCGACCTCGACGCATCGCTCGATTTCTACTGCAACAAGCTCGGCCTCGAGGAACTGCGCCGTGTCGACAATGAAAAAGGTCGTTTCACGCTCGTGTTCCTCGCGGCGCCGGGCGACGGAGACGCGCAGATCGAGCTGACTCGCAACTGGGATCCTGAGGAGTACGGCGAAGGGCGAAATTTCGGGCACCTCGCCTATCGCGTCGACGACATCTATGCGCTGTGCCAGCGGCTGCTGGATTCGGGCGTCACGATCAATCGCCCGCCCCGGGACGGGCACATGGCGTTCGTGCGCTCACCCGACAACATCTCGATCGAATTGCTGCAACAGGGCGAAGCCCTGCCCGCACGCGAACCCTGGGCGTCGATGCCGAACTCCGGGCACTGGTAGGCCGTCACGAGACGCCGGGCATGAGCGGCGGCAGCGAGTCGCGCGTGGCATCGCGTTCTGCGCTATCGATCACGGCGAACGATCGAATCGCCCGGGCGGTCGCCTTGCCGTCCCAGTCGCCGCCCGTTTTGCCGTAACTGCTTCTCGAGAGCCTCGCGAGTTCGTCGCAGAGCGGCGGCGACACGCGCTGGCCGAGCTCACCGATACTGCGCGGCGCATTGACCGGCCATTGCAGCCGCCCCCATGCGAGCAGCGCCTCGCGCACGCCGCGAGCATCGCCCAGAAGCGCGGCCTTGCGCGCCGCCTTGAGATGCTGCGCCTGCTGCCTGTAAATCGGCACCGTCGCGGGACGTCGCTCATCGCGCGGCGGCCGCGACGACCACCACCAGCCGAGCAGGGTCAGCAACCAGACGGCCGCCAGGATTGCGGCGACGTGGCGCCAGAAACTCGAGTGCACGACTCGCGTCGACGCCGCAGCGGTGTCCGCCGCGGCGGCAACGGGTGCGGCGGCGGGCGGTTCCGGCAGCGGCGCCTCGTCCGAGGGCAGGACCGTGACGCGGTATTCGGGCACGCGCGCGATGCGCCACTCGCCACGGTCGATGTCCCACCACGGCAATTCGATTGTCGGCAGCACGACGGTGCCCGCCTCGACGCCGATCATCGCGTATTGATCGGTGCGAATGCCGCGGATGCCGCCGCTCTCGAGGCGCCGGCTCAGCACGGGCTTGTCCGGGTAGACCTTGACGCCGGCCGACGTCGGTGGCTCGATCACGGGAATCTGGGTCTCGAGCTGCCCGAGCGCGGTCACGGTGATGTTGCGCGAAATGGGCTCGCCGGCGCGCAACTCGTCGGGCTCTCGGGACCAGTCATCCGTGAGCGTCAGTTCCTTCGCCGGCAACCAGGCCGCGTTCGGGAAATCGGGCGGCGGCGCAGGGATCGGCTTCACGACAATGGTCTGCGGCTCGGATTCGAATACCTTGCGCCCGGTGATGCGCCCGTCGCGCAGGACCCGCGCCTCGAACTGCGCCGGCGATATCGAGACCTCGCCGCTTTCCTGCGGAAAAACCGCGAATGCACGCTCGATGACGTTGTACGCGCGGCCGTTGAGTATGGCCTCGTAGCTGCGCTCGTCGCCGGCGATCTCGACCAGCACATCGGCGCCCGAAAAGCTCGGTTCGCGAAGCGCCGGCTGCCGCGTTGCGACGGCGCGAAAAATCTTGATCGTGTAAATGACCTGCGACTGCACGAATGTTTCAGCGTAATCGACGTCGGCGGTTATGA
>JBFISV010000366.1:0-2454 GCA_041608415.1 Woeseiaceae bacterium | reverse complement strand
GTCCTGCAGTTCGTCTAGGTTGTCCGGTCCCGGTTCCAGAGCACCTCGTTCCCCGATTCAGCGCGCGCGAGCACGCGCGCGATCACGAACAGCAGGTCCGACAGCCGGTTCAGGTAGCGCATCGTCTCGGGGCGTATCGCCTCGTTGCCCGCGAGCGTGTTGACGCGCCGCTCCGCGCGGCGTACGACGGTGCGCGCCACGTGGCAGGCCGCGGCTGACGGGCCGCCGCCCGGCAGTATGAAATCCTTCAGCGGCGGCAGCTTTTCGTTGAATTCGTCGAGCTCGTTCTCGAGACGCTCGACGAACGCCGCCGTGACCGCGCTGTGGCCCGGAATGCAGAGCTCGCCGCCGAGTTCGAACAGGTCATGCTGCACGTCGGTCAGGCAAGCGCGGACCTCGCCGGGCACGGATTCGAACGCGAGCACGGCGCCGATGGCGCTGTTCGCCTCGTCGACGGTGCCGTAGGCCTCGACCCGTGCGCTGTCCTTGGCGACCCGACTGCCGTCGCCGAGACCGGTCGTGCCGTCGTCGCCCGTGCGGGTATAGATCTTGCTGAGTCGATTACCCATTATTCACCTACTTATCCAGTTTGCCGGCGCCCGCCTCTCAATCTAATACCGGCGGTACCGGAGTTCCACAAAAACGCTGCGTTCCTGCATGCGGAAGTTCGCGGCCGTCTGGTACTGCTCGTCGAACAGATTCTCGACGCGCGCGTTGAGCTGCCACGCCGGGCCGAGCTGCAACTGGCCGGTCAGGTTCGCAATCACGTAGCTGCCGAGCTTCGTCGCGCCGAAGTCCTCGCGGTCGCCGGAGGCGAGGACGGCGATGCCGAGGCGGTGTTCGCCGAGGTTCTGCGTGTACTTGAGGCTCGCGCTGCGCTCCGCGCGGCGCAGCAGGCGCGCGCCCGTGACGGCGTTGTCGGCCCGCTGGCGCGTCAGTTCGCTGCGCAGCGTGAACGCGTCGCCGCGATATTCGTAAGCGAGCTGTGCGCCGCGGATCTCGGCCGCGTCGATATTGACGAGCGAGAACGTCGCGAGGTCGAACTCGATCAGGTTCTCGAGGTCGTTGGCGTAAACCTCGAGGTCCACGCGATGGCGATTGCCGGCGGCGTAGCGCAAGCCGACCTGAGCGTTGTCGGACAACTCGGGCTCGAGCTCGCGATTGCCGCCGAAGCCGAAGCGATCGCTCGCGTCGGGGCTGCGAAAAGCGTGGCCGAGGCCGGCGGATAGCGTCCAGTCGCCGTTCAGATCGAACGCGTATTCGGCGTTCCAGGTCGTCTCGTTGCCGAACGTCTCGTGATCGGTCAGGCGCAGCGCCGCGAAGGCCCGGTGGCGGCCCGCGTCGAACTGGTCCTGGACGAAAACGGCGCGCACGTTCGTGTCCTCGTCGAACCCGGAACCGAACGACAGCGACGCTGCATTTTCGTCGACATAGTACAGGCCGCCCGTGACGGTGTGCTGGTCGAGCGCGTACGTGTACTGCCAGTCCAGCGTGAGCCGATCCGAGTCGACGAAGTCCGGCGACTGTGCCTGTCGCACCCGGTCACTCGCATGCGAGGCGATCAGTTTGCCGGTTGCGCGGCTCGACAGGGCCGTGTCGATCTGCAGGGCGGTCGCGGTGTTTTCGTAGTCCTGCTCGAGGGGATTCAGGAAGAAATCCAGGTATTCGACGTCGCCCTCTGCACGCCAGTGACGCACGCCGACTTCGCTTGCGCCAAATGTGCGCGATGCGAAGACGTTGATCGAACGATTGTCGTAGCCGCGATCGAGGTCGGATTCGACGCGCGGCGCGAAGCCGTCGGTCTGCTGCCAGTTCAGGGTCACGCCTGCTTTGCCGAGTGCGCCGGTCCCGCCGGCCGCAATGCTGCCCGCCTGCGTCTCGAAACTCCCGCCACCCAGCCCGGCCTCGAGGTAGGCGCTGTCGGCCGCGCGCGTGATGATGTTGATAACCCCGCCGATGGCATCGGTGCCGAACAGGGACGAGCGAGCGCCGCGCACGATCTCGACGCGTTCGATCATCCCGGGCGCGATGTGCTGCAGCGCGGCGCCGCCGATGGTGCCGGGATTGATGCGCACACCGTCGATCAATACGAGCGTGTGATTGCTCTCGGTGCCGTGCATGAAGACCGAGGTGGCCTGTCCCGGCCCACCGTTGCGGCCGACGTCGATGCCCGCCTCGAAGCGCAATAGCTCGGCGAGGTCCGTTGCCATCGACAGTTCGATGTCATCGCGCGTGATGACGCGAATCGGCACGATGGCGTCGTCGATCGACATCTCGTTGCGCGTCGCGGTGACGACGATCGTATCGCTTGCGGAAATGTCGGCCGCCGTGGCCGACGCCGTCAGCACGGTCGCCAACATCGCGAAGCCCGTCTGGAACAGGGTGCTGTCTGTTTTCATGGTCTCCCCGGTGCGTGCCGCCCGCACGCGATTGTTTGTTGTCCGTGAGCCGGGT
>JBFISV010000365.1:0-2471 GCA_041608415.1 Woeseiaceae bacterium | reverse complement strand
GCGATCGACGTCCCGGACCTCCGCACGGTGCTGGCCGTGGGTGGCGGCGCGCTCGCGCTCGATAACGGCATCGAGGTCGCGGCGACCACGCTCGATTCGGATGCGGAAATCGCCGCGCCCGCCGACGTCGAAGTATGGGACCCGCAAATGGTCATCTTCACGTCCGGTACGACGGGCCCGTCCAAGGGCGTGTTGTGCCCCTATTTGCACATGTTCACGGTCGGCAAGGGTTCCTACGGCTACATGACCGCCGAGGACTGCATGCTCATCGACCTGCCCATGTTCCACGTCGGCGGCGTCTCGCCCGTGATGGCCACCGTCACGAGCCGGGGTTCCATGGCGCTGTACGACGGCTTCAGCACCGGCGAGTTCTGGCAGCGCATCCGCGACAATGGTGCAACGACCATCTCGGGCCTGATCGGCTCCATGGCGGCGTTCCTTGCGAAAGGCCCCGTCGAACCCGGCGAGGCGGACAATCCGCTGCGCATGGTGACCTGCATGCTCAACGAGCAGGCGATCCGGGTCGCCGAACGCTTTCGCTTCGACTACTGCTCGGGATTCAACATGAGCGAACTGTCCGTGCCGCTCGTCACCGAGGTCAACTGCGCGATTGCCGGCAGCTGCGGCAGGCCGCGCTCCGGCTGCGAATGCCGCGTCGTCGACGAACACGACTACGAGTGCGCTCGCGGCGTCGTGGGCGAACTCGTCGTGCGAACACAACAGCCGTGGGAGACCTGTCTCGGTTACCTGAATCGTCCCGACGCGACGGCCGCGGCCTGGCGGAACGGCTGGTTTCATACCGGCGATCTCGTGCGCCAGGACGAGGACGGCAATTTCTTCTTCGTCGATCGGCTCAAGGATGCCGTTCGGCGGCGCGGCGAGAACGTCTCCTCGCTCGAGGTTGAAAGCGAAGTGCTGGGCTACGAGCCGGTCGCCGAGGCGGCCGTCGTCGGCATCCCAAGTGAGCTCGGCGACGAGGAGATTCTCGTTGCGGTCGTGGCGAAGCGCGGCGCGAGCATCGATGAGCGCGAACTCGTGGAATACCTGATTCCGCGCATGGCGCACTACATGGTGCCGCGTTACGTGCGCGTGATGGACGCCCTGCCGAAAACGCCGACCAACAAACTGCAGAAGTTTGCCATCCGCGAAGAAGGCGTCACGGACGGTACCTGGGACCGCGAGGCGGCCGGGATCCGCCTGAAAAAAACGCGCCTGAGCTGACCGGTCACGCAGGCTGGTCGAGCACGATGATCGACGCGTCCGGCCGCCTCGCGTACAAACGTTCGACGTCGTCGGCGCGACGTCGCAGTGCCACCGACTGATTGACGGTGCCCTTGTCCGAGAGTTCGTGGCCGTCGATGCTCGGCGGTTGGTCGAGGAACGCGAAGCGTCGCACGCGCGTACTCGAGCCGGGCTTTGTGCGGTTGTGCTTTCCGAGTTCGCGAACGATCAGCGCCCGTACGTCCGGGTCGCCGGCCAGCGCGTCGGCGGATTCGGGCAATGCGTGCCCGAACAGGCGCTCGGCCGCGGCGCGATTGAGCCAGGCGAGCGCCGCGACGTATTCCTCGTTGAGCCCGCAGACGAGCACGTCGCTGACGATTGGTGCGCACGCCTCGACGATTGCGGCGCGCAGGGCGCCCGCCGACACCCAGGTGCCGTTCGCGAGCTTGAATTCCTCGGCAAGCCGGCCCGCGAACCTGAGTCCCTTTGCGATATCTCCGGGAACGACGAATTCGGCGCAGTCGCCAATCCTGAAGAAGTCTTCGTCGTCGAACATGCCGTCCGGGTTGCCGCCGAGATAACCCGGCGTGATCATCGCCCCCCGCATGCGAACTTCATAGCGGTCGCCATCAAGCGGCACGAGTTTCAGCGTGAGCCCCGGCATCGGCAGGCCGATGCCGACTTCCTCGGTGTCGAAGTAGATTGCCATGCAACCGGACGAGGTCTCGGTCGCGCCGTACCCCGTCGTAAAGAACACGCGTTCACCCATGGTGTCCACGGCCAGTTTTTGCAGGCGATCGTAGAGCGCCTGCGGCAGCCCGGCGCCGCCGTACAACATCAGGCGCAGCTTCGAGAAAAATGTCCGCCGGAGTTCGTCGTCCCGTTCCAGCGCGTCGGCGAGCATTGCGTAGCCGGCCGGGACGTTGGTGAAAAAAGACACGGGAACGTCCTTCAGGTTGCGAATCGTCGTATCGAAAGCACCCGGCATCGGCCGGCCCGCATCGATATACAGCGTGCCGCCGCTGACCATGACGCCCATCTTCGTGAAAGCGCCCGAGACGTGGTTCCACGGCAACCAGTCGAGCATGACCTCGTCCCAGCCCGCGGTCTCGCCGAGTACCTGGCAACCCTGTGCGAGGTTCGCCGTGATCATGCGCTGCGTCTGGATGACGGCTTTGGGCAGGCTCGTCGATCCCGACGTCAGCATGTAGACCGAGGCGGCGTCGGGGTCGATTGCCGCGATCGATTCG
>JBFISV010000364.1:0-2506 GCA_041608415.1 Woeseiaceae bacterium | reverse complement strand
GAGCGCCTGCGACATGAGGCGCGCCTGCAGGCCCATGTGCGAGTCGCCCATCTCGCCCTCGATCTCGGCCTTCGGCGTGAGCGCCGCGACCGAGTCGACGACGATGACGTCGACGGCGCCGGAGCGCACCAGCATGTCCGTGATCTCGAGCGCCTGCTCGCCCGTGTCGGGCTGCGACACGAGCAGCTCGTTGACGTCGACGCCGAGCTTCTCCGCGTAATTCGGGTCGAGCGCGTGTTCCGCGTCGACGAAGGCCGCGGTGCCGCCCAGTTTCTGCGCTTCGGCCACGACCTGCAGCGTCAGCGTGGTCTTGCCGGACGATTCCGGTCCGTAGATTTCGATGACGCGCCCGCGCGGCAGGCCGCCGATGCCGAGCGCGACGTCGAGCCCGATCGAGCCCGTCGAAACGGCCTCGATATCCCGGGCGGCGCTGCCGTCGCCCATGCGCATGACCGAGCCCTTGCCGAACTGTTTTTCGATCTGTCCTAGAGCGGCTGCGAGTGCTTTCTTGCGGTTGTCATCCATAGTGTGCTTATCGTCCGGGTGATTGGTAGGGGGGCGCCAATTATTCCACAAAGGCACCGGCACGACAGCCGCGAGCGCCGTGCAAATGACCGCGGAATTTGAAGAAACGCGAGGAAACGGCGCGAAGCTATTGTTTCAGCGGGCGGTATTTCGCGCGACCCGGCTCGCGCGAGGACTCGACGAGTTCGAAACCCGACCATTCGACCATGACGGGGCGCGCCAGGCGCTGTGTTTCGAACGGTTTTGCCCGGCGCACGATCGTGATGTGCGGCCGCAGCCGGCCCGCTTCGACGACCACGCCCGCATCCGTCATGACGCCGTGCAGCGATTCCACGAGCCGCTCGAGTTCCGGCGGCACAGTCTGCGCCGAGAGCACCGCAATCTTGGGCCGTATCCAGTACTCGGCGCGGTCGAAGCGCAGCCGAAACGGCTCCACCTCGATGCCGCCGGCGGCCTCGAGCAGCGCCGGGATCCCGTCTGCGGGAAAATCGCCGATGTACGCCAGCGTGACGTGCCAGTCGCCGCGATAGGCCGCTCGGCCTTCGATGAGCTTCGCAACGGGACTGATCGCGTCGCGCAGGCGCTCGCGCTGGCGGTCGTCGGGCCAGAGCGCAAAAAAGAGCTGCTTGGTGTTCATGCGGGGAGTGTACCCCGTATGCCGCGCAAAGCATGCAATACCGCTTGCCGCCGCACGGCCTCGCGGTCGCCGCGGAAACACTGCCGATCCGTTTTCGTGGCCACCTCTGTCCCGGAGCGCCGCGACCAGGCGAACCAGACCGTGCCCACGGGCTTCGCCTCGCTGCCGCCATCGGGGCCCGCAATCCCGCTGACGGCGACGCTGAGATCCGCCCCGCTGACCTCGAGCGCCCCTTCCGCCATCTGAATGACCACCGGCTCGCTGACGGCACCGGCTTTGGCGAGCGCCTTGCCATCGACACCCAGCAGCGATTTCTTGGCACCGTTCGAATAGCTCACGATGCCGTAGGCAAAAACGGCCGAACTGCCCGCGACGTCGGTGATCGCTTTGGCAATCCAGCCCCCCGTGCAGGACTCCGCGGTCGTCACCGTCATGCCGGCCGACTTGAGCGCGGCCACGAGTGCCGACGCCGCGTCACGGATGTTGCCGGCCTCAGCCATCGACGACCGCCTCGTACAGCTCGACGTGGCTGTCCACCATCGCGTCGATCGAGAACTCGCGCTGCATGCGTTCGCGGCCGGCCCGCCCGAGACGTTCGCGCAGCGCATCGTCGTCGATGAGCGTCCTGATCGCGGCCGTGAGCGCCGCCACGTCTTCGGGCGGCACGAGAAGCCCCGTTTCCCGGTCGGCCACGGCCTCGACGAGCCCGCCCGCGGCGAAGCCGACGACGGGCACGCCCGCCGCCTGCGCCTTGAGTGCGACCACACCGAGCCCTTCCGCGAGCGCAGGGTGTGCGAGCAGGTCGAAACAGCCGACGAAGCGGTCCAGGTCGTCACGAAAACCCGCGAACTGCGCAACGTCGCCGAGTCCGAGCGCGGCCGCCTGCTCGCGGAGCGCATTCTCCTGTTCGCCGTCGCCGAATATCATCAGCCGCAGCGGCAGCGTCTCGTCGGGCAGCGCGGCGACCGCCTCGAGCAGGTAGCGGTGTCCCTTGCGCGCGATCAGCTGCCCCGCGGCGGCGATGACGAAGTGCCCGAACGGGATGCCGAATTCGGCGCAGAACGCGCGCCTGTCCGGTGCGGCCGAGAACGCGTCCACGTCAACCGCGCTGCGAATGACGCTTAGCCGCTCGTCTTCGACGCCACGGTCGCGCAGCACGTCGGCAATGGCGTTCGAGATCGCGATGACCCTTTTGAACGGCCGGTACCTGAGCGCTGCGATGAGCTGCATCTCGGTATTATCGACGCGGCGGGAAACCACGGCCGGGACGTCGGCGAAGCTTGCGGCGAGCCCGCCGAGAATGTCCGCGCCGCGCCGGCTGTGGCAGTGCACGAGGTCGGGTTT
>JBFISV010000363.1:0-2507 GCA_041608415.1 Woeseiaceae bacterium | reverse complement strand
TCGCGTGATTTCGACCGGCAACGAACTCGTTGCCGCGGGTGAGCCGATCGAAGCGCACCAGGTCAGGCTCTCCAACGGACCGGCCGTGGTTGCGATGCTCGCAGAACACGGCTACACCGATGCAGAGCACGAACACCTCGTCGACGAACCGCACGTCCTGCGAAAACGCATTGCGCGGCACCTGTCGCACTCGGGCGTCCTCATCCTGAGCGGCGGCGTATCGATGGGCAAGGCCGACTACGTCCCCGAGGTGCTCGAAGGGCTCGGCGTAAAAGTCGATTTCCACAAGATCAGCCAGCGGCCCGGCAAACCGATGTGGTTCGGCATCGGGCCGCAGGGCCAGGCGGTTTTCGCACTGCCCGGGAACCCCGTCTCGACGCTCGTCTGTTGCCGCCAGTACGTGATTCCCGCGCTGCAGCATATGTCCGGCATGGCGCCCGCCGCGCCGCACTTCGCCTCGCTGACGGCGGACGTGAACTTCGAACCGAAGCTCACGAACTTCCTGCCCGTCAGGCTGCTGTCGAATGCCGCGGGCCAGGTGCTCGCGATGCCGGTGCATACCAATACGTCGGGAGATTTCGCGGCGCTGGCGGGCACCGACGGCTACGTGGAGCTCGCGCTCGAGCAAACCGTGTTCAGGGCGGGTAGCACGGTGCCGCTGCATCGCTGGCGACTGTGACTCCGGCCTCTTGCAGGCGGCTCGCGTCGATCGATGCCGCCGCATGACGCCGCAGCGTTACTGCGGGTTGCCCCCGGCGGGCTTGCATCGGCCGGGCTCGCGGCCGTAAGCTGAATGCGGGCCCGGATGCGGGGCCTGGTCGAGGCAAGGATGGGAACCGTAACGAACATCACGAAGTCGCGTTTCGCCGTCGGCGATCTCATCCATCACAGACTCTTCGACTACCGCGGCGTGATTGTGGACGTGGACGCAACGTTTCAGGCCAGCGAGGAATGGTACGAGGCCGTTGCGCGGTCACGCCCGCCGAAAAGCAGACCCTGGTACCACGTTCTCGTACACGGTGCCTCGCACACGACTTACGTCGCGGAGCGCAATCTCGAGCCCGACGGAATCTCCGACCCGATAATCCATCCGATGCTCGAGCACTTTTTTTCCCGATTCGAAGACGGGCGCTACGTCTGCGAACAACGCAAGAACTAGGGAGACATTCAGATCGGGCGTCGACCAGTAGATCCTGATCGTCCGGATTCCGTTTCCGGCCGCAGTAACCGACACGCCTTTCGCGCCGAGTTGCAGGAACCCGCATGAAATATCAACTTGCCCAATTCAATATCGCCCGTTTCCGTCTGCCACAGGACCATCCCGTCAACGCGGATTTCGTCAATAACCTGGATCGGGTCAACGAAATCGCGGAGTCGCAACCCGGCTTCATCTGGCGATTTACCGGCGAAGGCAACGACGCGCTCGACGTACAGGCATTCGACGACCCCAACGTGGCGGTCAATATGTCAGTCTGGTCCGATCTCGAATCATTGGGCGCTTTCGTGTACCAGAACAGCGAGCACCTTGGCATCATGCGCAGGCGCAACGAATGGTTCGAGAAAATCAAGCTTCACCTCGTACTGTGGTGGGTCGAAAAAGGCCATATCCCGACGATCGACGAGGCGAAACATCGGCTGTCCTTGTTGTTGCAGCACGGCCCGACCGAGCACGCATTTACGTTCCGGCAGCCGTTCGAACCGCCCTGCGGACGACAGACACGGCCCGTCATGGACGAGTGCGCATAGCGCATCCGATCTGTGCGGATTGCTTGCGTGGGATCGAACGCGGCCGCCGGGATCCGGGGATTGCCTACATCGACGCTCGCAGCGACGATGCGACTTTATCGGCATCGTAGTAGGCGCCGTCTTCGGCCGGCATGGGATCTTTGCCGATGACGATCTCGAGGCTGGATGAGACCTTCGCACGCGAACTCCGCGCGTCTACGGCGACGGTAGCCGTCGTGGCAGGACGCGTCGTCGTCTTGCAGCCTAGCAGCCCGCAGTCGCGTTCCACGACACGCTCGTGATGAATTCCAGACGACGGCGACGGTGCGGACGTTGTCGTCTTCTCCGTCTCCCGATCGACGATCTGGAACCAGTCGGCCCCTTCCTGCAAGGTCAGCTCGGCCGCGCGCAGCAACGCGTAGTCCTTGACCGCGCCGGCAGACGTCGACGACCTGCCGTTGAACACGACACGGTAGCGATTCTCGCTGATTCTCGACGAGTAATAGCCGTAGTCGCCGACACTCCTCGCCGGCACATAGGCGCTCGTCGAGGCGCATGCCGCAAGCACCGCGAATGACGACATGGCGACACAAAGTTTGACGAATCGCATCTGGATTTTCCGCTGCATCAAGTGGGCGTTGAGTATGACCGGGAATCGCCGTTCTTCCATGATCTGTGTCTCAATTGATCGCGTTGTCGGTGCGATTGCGGCACGAGCGGCATCGCCGATTCCCGATCGATGACTCGACGGGACTGCAGTTCGCGCTTCAGGTGCCTGCCCC
>JBFISV010000362.1:0-2527 GCA_041608415.1 Woeseiaceae bacterium | reverse complement strand
TGGTCCTCGAAATTGAGGCTCGGCACGACGCCGGGTTTCAGGAGCAATACGAAGCCGTACAGGCGCTTGCCCACGAATACCGGCACGATCAGCCACCAGTCGTCACCCTCGGTCATCCACTTGTCGAGCTTGAGCTCCTCGTATCTCGCCGGGTAGCGTTTCATCTCCTCGAGGTCGATCACCCACTGTCGGACTTCGAGGAACCGGATGAGCGCGGATGAGCGCTCCACAGGAGCGATGTCGGGCATCGCACGTTGCCAGGCGCCGGCCGGAACGTAAGCATCGCTGCCACTCTCCTGTATCCAGACGACCCCGCCGGGGCTGTTGACGATCTGCGCCACGGCGCGTACCGCCGTGGCGGCCACGTTCTCGAGGCCGGATTCCGACAAGGTCGCTATGAAGCGCAGCCACTCGCTGCGATAGTCGTACTTGTACTGGAAAAACGTCTTCATGAGCATGACCCGAACCCGCGCTCGGGTGCTCGCCGAGGCGAGCAGCACGAGCGCGACGGCGATCGCCGCGACGACGAGCACGATGCTGCCGACCGCGCTCCAGGAGCCGCCATAAGTCTGCACGTACTGGTGGCCCATGATGATCAATACGACGTAGATGGCGATAATCGTGTTGCCGAATGAATAAATCACCATCTGCCGCGGCACCTGGCCCTCGGTCGAGGCGCGCGAGCGGCGCCAGATGCCGAGCGCGAGCGGCGCCGCGAACAGCGCGCTGACGAAGCCGCGCGAGGCCCAGTATTCGGGCCCGGTAGCGATGCCCGCGATGATAGAGGCATACATCAACAGATCGAAAAGATAGACACCGGCGATCGCGACACACAGGTAGGAGACGCTGGAGCGCAGTTCGACGGGCGCATTGCGGTACAGCTGCTCCGCGGTCAGAACGATCAGCAGCGACAGCACGTAACCGCCGGAGATCCAGATATTCGAAACCGGGCTCTCGCTCGCACGAAACAGGAGGTACGCAATGGGAACCCCGGCCAGCAGCAGCACCAATACGCCATACCTGGACCGCAACAGGCGCAGAAACGGCGCCTTGCGGATTTCTCGCAGGATCGCTATCGAAGCCACGAGCCAGGCGAGGCCTCGAGCCCATTCGACGAACGTGACGAGGACATCGGCGCGCGTGAGATCGAGAAACCCGGCAGCCCACACCGCCGCCCATGCAACGCTGATGCCCGTTGCCAGCGCCGGCAGCCACGACTGATCGCTGCGCCGCCAGCCGCTGAGCAACAGGACGGTCAGCAGGGCATAAACGGTCAATGCGACGGCGAAGCCGATCGCGCCGATTATGTTGGTGTCCATCATGAGCCGGGGTCAGTCGTCGGGCGCCGGCCCGACCGCGTCATCGCCAGGCAGGCAGGACCGGTCAAGCGAGAGCGCGGCAACCCGGTTCAGCATCCGGGCTAGCTCATGTCGGCGAGCAGCGCGAGAATTTCCTCGGTTTTCGACTTCATCAGCCCCTGGTCGCCGCGCGACTCCACGTTCAGCCGGATGACGGGCTCGGTGTTGGATGCGCGCAGGTTGAAGCGCCAGTTGTCGAACTCCAGGCTCACGCCATCGGTCTCGTCGATGGACTTCGCTGCGCCGGCATAGCGGTCGCGAATCGTTTGAATCGCGAGCGTCGCGTCCGCAACCTTGCGATTGATTTCGCCGCTGGCAGGGAACTGCTTCATGCGCTCACCAACGAGATGCGACAGCGGCTTGCCCGTCGCCGACAGCAGCCCGGCCACGAGCAGCCATGGAATCATGCCGCTGTCGGCATAGGAAAACTCGCGGAAATAGTGATGCGCACTCATCTCGCCGCCGTAGATCCCGTCGACATCGCGCATCGTCTCTTTCATGAACGAGTGGCCGGACTTGCTTTGCACGGCCTCGCCGCCGGCATTCGCGACGATATCGAGCGTGTTCCAGGTAAGTCGCGGGTCGTGGATGATTTTCGCTCCCGGATTGTGCTCGAGGATACTCGCAGCGAGCAGCCCGACGATGTAATAACCTTCGATGAATCCGCCCTGCTCATCGAACAGAAAACAGCGATCGAAGTCGCCGTCCCAGGCAATACCCATGGCCGCGCCGTGCTGCAACACGGCGTCTGCCGTGACCGACTGGTTTTCCTTGAGCATCGGGTTCGGAATGCCGTTCGGAAAAGTGCCGTCGGGCTCATGGTGCATCTTGATCAGTTCGAAGGGAAGGTGGTCCTCGAGACCGTCTACCGCAATTCCCGCGCAGCCATTACCCGCATTGACGACGAGCTTGAGCGGTTCGAGGCTGTCGATATCGACATAGGTCAGCAGGTGCTCGATGTAGGCGTCGAATATCCGGGCATCGGTCCTGTAGCCCGGTGTGCCTGCCCTGGCGCGCTCATCGCGCTCCGCGAGCCGGCGGATATCGACGAGTCCGCTATCCGCACTGATCGGTTTGGCTTCGTCGCGCACGATCTTGAGGCCGTTGTAGTCGGCCGGATTGTGGCTTGCGGTGACCATGATGCCGCCGTCGGCCCCGAGGTGCGCGGT
>JBFISV010000361.1:0-2527 GCA_041608415.1 Woeseiaceae bacterium | reverse complement strand
GCCGACCCGGCCGGCTGTCTCGTCGAACAAATCACCTCGGAAGATCACGACGAATACCAGGTGCAGGGCGTATCGCGGGATGGCCGGTTGCTGTCGTACGCGTCCAACCGCGGCGAGGACGCCGACGGAAACAGGCTGCTCGATGTCTATACGCTGGATCTCTTGACGGGAAAGAAAACGAAGCTGCCCGGGGCAATCAACAACTCCGGAAACTTTTCACCGGATGGTCAATACCTCGTGGTTGCAGCCTACGACGACTCGGGTCGCACCGAGATCCTCGAGCTCAATCTCGAGTCCGGCGGCATCTCGGTGATAGCGCCGCACGAGCAGTGGGACTGGCTGCCGTCGTACTCCGCGGACGGGCGCTTCATCGTCTTCAACTCCATGCGCGAGGGGAACCAGGCCGATATCCATGTCTATGAACGCGCCTCGAAGCAACTCGACCGCCTGACGAGCTACCGCGGATACGATGCCCACGCACAGTTCTCCCCGGATGGCGAACGTATCCTGTTTCATCGGATGAATGGCGAGCGCGACGACGGCGGTTACGATTTTGACCTGTACGTCATAGATCGCCGCACGGCAACGGAGAAGCGGCTGACCGACGGGCCTTACGAGGAGTCTTATGGCGCTTTCGCCCCGGACGGGCGGCACATCGTATTCAGCTCGGACTTCGAGGAAGCGCCCGAAAAGCACAACCTCTACGTCCGCAGTCCGGATGGCAGCTACACGGCACTCACCGACGGGGACTGGACGGACCGTTATGCGTACTGGACAGCCGACGGTCGATACGTCTACTTCAACTCCGATCGTTCAGGCGTGAGCAACGTCTACCGTATCCCGATGCAGGGCATTACCTGCGTGCCCGCCTCGACTCGGGCTTCCCTGACCGATGCCGCCGCGTCCGGCTGACAACGACGGTGATTGCGAGGATGACGAGAGCGACGGTCTGAGCGGCCGAGCCCGCATGCGTGCCGGGTCAGCCCGCCTTTTGCACTTCGGAATGCGACTTGAGGGCAGCGCTCGGCGATTTTGCCGTCGCCGAAACCCTCGCGCCATTTCCACTCGACGCGATCGCCAACCTGGTAGCTTTCAGGCGTCGTCTCTCTCCTGTTCGTTGGTGCTGCGACGTCGGATCACGCGCAACCGTCGTCTTTGAGCGGATCGTGGCCCCAGTTCATCAGTGAATAACGCCAGGCGCTGGTCTCGACGTTGTCATCGGGGCCGCCCTGCGAGCAGTGGCGCTTGATGTAACCGACGACGGTCGCCATATGTTCCCACTGCGCGTCGCTCAGTTGGTCCTTGTTCGTCCGCTTGATCCTGACGATGCGCCGCCCGGACTTGTGACCCGTCGATTCGCCGTTGCTACTGTCTCCCACGGACCGGCTCTCCTCGGTCGCGAGCCAGTCTTCGAGTTCCTGCGGCGCCATGTTGACGAGCTCGCGCCACTCCTGCCAGATCGTGTCGCGGGATTTGTTCGATGCCATTTTCGCTCCTTACGAGTCGGGCCAGCCGACCTCGACCATTATTTCGTTGCGACGCAGAAACCACGGCGTAAACGGGCCATTGTAGCGGGCCAGCTTCGGTTCACCGATCGTTTTCAGGCCGTCTTCTCGCAGTTGTTCCAGTAGACGCGTCTCGTGCTTGTCGACATTGCCTTCGGACCAGAAGCCGCTGAAACGCTTGACGGCGACCGTGCGCGGCTCGATCCTGCGAATCGCCACGCGAGGATCGTTCGGAACCGGCAATGTCTCCAGAGTGTATTTCGATTCCATGACGAACCGATAGACATAGCTGTCGTCTGTCGATTCCGGCTGTTCGGTCAGTTCCGACATGACCGGCGTCGTCATTGCCATCTCGACCGGCTCGGCCGATGCTTGCGACTCGACGGGCACGGTCATGTCCATCCTGGTCGCGCTGCGATTGTCACCGAAGATGTAACCCGCCAGGATCCGGAACGCCTTTTTACCCGCACTGCGGAAATCGCCGTTCGCCGTCGTTTCCGCAACGATGTAGGGCGTGTATTGCCGCAATTCGTAGCCGTCATTCTCACTGATGACGGTGTAGTCGGGTTCTTCATAGGCCATTGCGTTTGCGCCGCTAAAAACAAGTAGCGCAGCGCTCACGAGCAACCGCTTGCCTGCAGGGCTCGATTCCATGAGTTGTCTGTAATAAAGGTCCGTGTGACTCAGCTAAAAGCTACTGTAGCAGGGCAGCCTGCTGCCGGCGCTCCGAAAACGTAACAATTCATTTCGAATTACATCCGGCACACGCAGAGCGCGGTTGCGGTGAGAACTCGTCCGCCCGTTCGAGTGGCAACGCGGTTTGATTCCGGCCGACTAGAGATCCAGCTCGGGCGCAGAATCCCAGACTGCGGCCAGCCGCTTCAGGAGCACCGTGTGCTCGTCATCCGCGTGCCCGCCGCGGACGTAACGTTCGGCCGCCTCGAACACGGCGCCAAGCTGCCGGTTGCGACCGTGCAGAATCAGTAACGCTCGCTCGAGATCACTGAGCTCACCGCCATCGG
>JBFISV010000360.1:0-2554 GCA_041608415.1 Woeseiaceae bacterium | reverse complement strand
GCCGCGTTGCCGTCGAAGCGAATCAGCGAACCGTCCTTCCGCCGCACGCCCTTGCGCGTGCGCACGACCACGGCGTTGTACACTTCGCCCTTCTTCACCTTGCCGCGCGGGATCGCGTCCTTGACGCTGACCTTGATCACGTCGCCGACGCTCGCATAGCGGCGCTTCGAGCCGCCGAGCACCTTGATGCACTGCACGCGCCGGGCACCGGAATTGTCCGCCGCGTCGAGAACTGTCTGCATCTGAATCATGACTGCGTTCCTGGGTAATTAGCGGTCGGCCGCGCGTTCAACGACATTGACGACCGCCCACGACTTGTTTTTCGAGATCGGCCTGACCTCGGAGATGGCGACGCGATCGCCGGGCTTGCACTCGTTCGCGGCGTCATGCGCGAGCACCTTCGACGTGCGACGAATGTACTTGCCGTAAACCGGATGCTTGATCATGCGCTCGATGGCGACCGAAACCGTCTTGTCCATCTTGTCGCTGACGACGCGGCCGACGAGGGTGCGCTGATTCTTTTGTTTGTCGCTCATTTCTTCTTACCTGCCTTTTTTCTGCCGGAATTTCTGAGTTCCGCCAGAACCGTCTTCACGCGCGCAATGTCCTTCCTCACGCGGCCATGCTCGGTGTGCCGATTCAGCTCACCGGTCGCCTGCTGCATGCGCAGGTTGAACTGCTCGCGCCTGAGCGCAACGAGTTCCTCGTTGAGCTCTTCGACTGATTTTTTACGAAGTTCGCCGGCTTCCATCACATCACCTGCCTCGAGACAAACTGCGTCGCGAACGGCAGCTTGGCTGCGGCCAGTCGGAACGCCTCGCGCGCCACCTCTTCCGACACGCCCTCCATTTCGTACAGGACGCGGCCGGGCTGGATCTGGCAGACCCAATACTCGACGTTGCCCTTGCCCTTGCCCTGACGGACTTCGAGCGGCTTCTTCGTGATCGGCTTGTCGGGAAAGACCCGAATCCAGATTTTTCCGCCGCGCTTGATGTAGCGCGTCATCGCACGGCGTGCCGCCTCGATCTGGCGCGCCGTCATACGGCCGCGGCCGGTCGCTTTCAGGCCGAATTCGCCGAACGACACGGAGCTGCCGCGCAGCGCGAGCCCGCGGTTGCGGCCCTTGTGCTGTTTGCGAAATTTTGTTCGTTTAGGCTGTAGCATTTCTCAAATCCAGGTTCGCATGACGAGATCAGGCGCGCGCCGCGGCGGCGGGCTCGGCGGACTCCGTGGCCGGCGGCTCGGGCTGGTCGAACACCTCACCCTTGAATATCCATACCTTCACGCCGATGACGCCGTAGGTCGTGAACGCCTCGGCAAAGCCGTAGTCGATGTCCGCCCGCAGCGTGTGCAGCGGCACGCGACCCTCGCGATACCACTCGGAGCGTGCGATTTCGGCGCCGTTCAGTCGGCCGCCGACCTTGACCTTGACGCCCTCCGCTCCCACTCGCATCGTATTCGTGACCGCCCGCTTCATCGCGCGGCGAAACATGACGCGGCGTTCGAGCTGCTGTGCAATGCCTTCGGCCACGAGCTGCGCGTCGAGCTCGGGCTTGCGCACCTCGCTGATGTTGATGCGCACGTCGTTGATATGCATGCGGACCATGTGTGCGATCTCGGCGCGAAGCTTTTCGATGTCTTCGCCCTTCTTGCCGATCACGATGCCTGGGCGCGCCGTGTAAATCGTAATGTTCGCCTTTTTCGCCGGACGCTCGATCGTGACCCGGCTCACGGACGCGTCCTTGAGCTTCTTCTTGATGAACGCGCGCACGTCGTGGTCCAGCCTCACATATTCGGCGTAGGCTTTCGAATCGGCGTACCAACGGGACGACCAATCCTTGACGATGCCGAGGCGAATACCGGTTGGATGTACTTTCTGACCCATGATCTCTACTCGTCCCCCACCCGGATGGTGATGTGGCTGTTGCGTTTGATGATGCGTGCGCCGCGGCCTTTGGCGCGCGCACGATAGCGTCGAAACGTCGGCGCTTCGTTCACCTCGATCGTGGACACCTTCAGCTCGTCAATGTCCGCACCCAGGTTGTGTTCCGCATTTGCAATCGCCGACTCGAGAACCTTCTTCACGATGCGGGCGCTTTTCTTCGGCGAAAAAGTCAATGTACGCAGCGCATCATCGACGGTCTTGCCGCGAATGACGTCGGCCACGAGCCGGCACTTCTGCGGCGAGACCCGCGCATATCGAAGCGTTGCTGCAACTTGCATGTTCTCAGGCTCCTACGACTTACTTCGTCTTGCGGTCACCGGAGTGGCCGCGGAATGTACGGGTCTGCGCAAACTCGCCGAGCTTGTGACCGACCATGTTTTCGGAAATCAGGATCGGCACGTGCTGGCGGCCGTTGTGCACGGCAATCGTCAATCCAACCATGTCAGGCAGAATCATCGAACGCCGCGACCAGGTCTTGATCGGCCGGCGATCGTTCTTGGCGGCTGCCTCGGCTACCTTGTTCGCCAGATGCGTATCGACGAACGGGCCCTTTCTCACACTACGTGGCATTAATCCTGATCCTTTCAATCCAATCCATGGCGGTCACGG
>JBFISV010000359.1:0-2579 GCA_041608415.1 Woeseiaceae bacterium | reverse complement strand
CCAGCCTGGTCGGGAAACCGGTGCCTTACTCATCAACGTCACTGGCAGGGACTACACCGCGGAGTTGTCCACTTGATCGATACGAAATGCTGGCTGGCAAAAGCGATTGGCGTCGTGTCGGTCTTCGTCGCCGGCTGCGGCGGATCGGGCGATAAGGTCATCGACGTCTCTGCCGCCCCCGACGTGCCCGTGTCCAAGCTGGCTTCGGTCGAACTGGGTTCGGGCGTTATTTCTCCGTTTCGCGTTTTGTGGACGGGGACGCCGGGCGAACCGCTGTACGTGCTGACCGGCCGCGGCGAGACGTTCTCCGAGGGCTTCCTGCACGCACTCGATCCGGCAACGCTCGCGGACACGGTCGAGCCCGTCTGGATCGGGCCCAACGGCGCCGACCTCGTCGCGTCGCCCACCCACATCGTCGTAGCATCGCGCGGAACGCGCTCCCTGCTGTCCATCGAAAAGCAAAGCTGGGCTATTACCGACAGGCTGTCGCTCGACTTCACGCCGGTTGCCCTGGCCATTCTCGGGCCGGACGAGTTTGCCGTTGCGTCCGCGTCCGACGGTACGGTGGCGGCGGTAAGACTGGTCAATGGCGACCTGCAGATCGGCACACGAATAGAGCTACCTTCTTTCGCGGGCAGCGTCCTCGCCGATCCCGTCGCTTCGCGCCTGTATGTCGTGCAGCCGCTCCGTGGCGTCGACGTCGTCGACGCTGCGGATATCTCGCGCCATATCGCATTCATCGGCCTGCCCGGCGAGCCGAGTCGCGGCGCGCTGGCCTGGCAGTCCTACATCGTCGTATCGGATCGCGACGGTTTCCTGCATTTCGTGGACACGCAATCATTTAACGTGTCGTCGCTCGATGTCGCCACGGCGCTCGCGCTGGACCGGTCGACGCTGCCGGTCCGCGGCATCGATTCGGGCGCGCTGTTTCATCTCGACGAACGGCGCTTCGCGTTGTTGAACGGGCGCCGCGACAGCATCATTTTCGACGCCGACGAATCACGCGACCCGCCGGTCCGGTTAATCGCGACACTGCCCGGCGCATCGAACGGCACCTACGTCGCCGATTCCAGGTCCGTGTACATCACCCAGCCGAGCATCAACGCGATCACGGTTGTCGACGTTTCAGGCGCGCTGAACGGCAAGCGGCTGGCGGGCGTTCGGCGAACGGTCGGCCGGGAAATCATGGCCGTCAAGCTGCTCGAATCGGAGGCCGCGCGAATGGCGGCCCTCGATTCCCAGGGCCGGCTCGCGCTCGTGGATCGACTCGGCCGCATCGAGATGGAGATACCTCCAGGCCCGAACGAGACCTGGCGCGCGCCCTTGACGACGGCTCCGAACGGCGGTCTCGCCGTCGTCGCGCAGGCGGCCTCGGGCGCAACCACGCTCGTGCACCTGGGCCGGGACGGCGCAGTCGTCGCCAGGCACCCGATCGAAATTCGCTCGCTATTTTCGGGCGTCGAAGCGAACGGTACCGTGCTCCTGATTTCCCGAATCAACAAATCGATGCAGGTCGTCTCCCTGGACTCGGGGGAGAGCAGCGTATTTCAATTCGAGCGGGACCGGCCGCGGTCCGCCGCTCCGATCGGCAACGGCGCATGGGCCGTCATACACGACACGAATCCGGACATCGGCATTTCGATTTTTCGCGACGGGCGCGTCGAGTCGTTCGAATCGTTCGACGACTGGTACGCGGCGATCGTTGCCGTCGCCGGCGATCGCGCAATTGCGGCGTCCTTCAACGGTTCGCTGACGTCACTGGACGCGGACGGCCGAGTCGCGAGCAGAGTCAGGATCGGTGTCGAAACCCTGAGTGACGTACAGCCGGGATTCGACGAATCCGTATGGATCGCGTCCGAAAGCCTCGGCCGCGCGTATCGCTACCTCGACGCCCGGCAGGCCGTCGATTTCCGCTACGAGGCGCGGGGGCTGCGCTCGCTGTCGGCCTGGTTCGGCAACGACGTGCTGATCTCGACCACGCTGCGAACGATCGACGTGCTCGAAAAGGTGCCGTGATCGTCACTTGCCGCGACACCTGTCGCACACGGTAAACGTGCACGGCCGTATGGGGCATACGCTTCCGACAGCCCGCGGCGCCGATGCAGGCGCTACGTTCGAATTTGGCTCGAGGATTTGGTGGGCCCCCGGGGACTCGAACCCCGAACCAATGGATTAAGAGTCCACTGCTCTACCAATTGAGCTAGAGGCCCGTTCCTGAAAAAAGGTGGGGTGGACGATGGGACTCGAACCCACGACGACCGGGATCACAACCCGGGGCTCTACCAACTGAGCTACGCCCACCACAATGCTGCCATTTTACTCCATATCGTCGAACTGGCGCGCCCGGCAGGACTCGAACCTGCAACCCTCGGCTTAGAAGGCCGATGCTCTATCCGGTTGAGCTACGGGCGCTCTCCGCGATGCTTTCCGCCAAGTCCTTACTGCCGCGCTCGATGCGAATGGTCGGGGCAGACGGATTCGAACCGCCGACCCTCTGCTCCCAAAGCAGATGCGCTACCAGACTGCGCCATGCCCCGACGCCGCACATTCTGCCACACCGCTGCCGTGGCGGCGCCGGT
>JBFISV010000358.1:0-2593 GCA_041608415.1 Woeseiaceae bacterium | reverse complement strand
GCCGAATGTGCCGCATCTTCATCGAACTCGAAGCCGGCGGCCTTGACCGCACGCGAGAGCACCGTCTGCCCGAACGCCACTCCGCACAGGGTGGCCGTGTCGAAGCAGCTGAACGGGTGGAACGGGTTGCGCCTGATCGACGCTCGCGACACTGCCTCGTTGATGAATCCTAGATCGAAATGCGCATTGTGGCCGACCAGCACGGCGCGGTTGCAGGAATTTTCGCGCATCGTGCGCCGCACTTCGCGAAAGATTCGCCCGAGCGCGTCACTTTCGTCGATGGCCGGCCGCAGCGGATGATCGGGATCGATGCCGTTTACGGCCAGCGACGCGGCTTCGAGGTTGGCGCCCGCAAAGGGCCGGACATGATAGCGGTAGGTCTCGCGCCGTTGCAGCTGGCCCGCGTCGTCGAACCCGACGATCACGGCGGCAATTTCGAGCAACGCATCGGTCTTGCAGTTGAAGCCGCCTGTCTCCACGTCCACGACGACGGGCAGGAAGCCGCGAAAGCGTTCGGCCATTGAGACCGTGTTGCCCATCTAGTTTTCCGTCTCGAGTATCTTCTCGTCGAGAATCAGGCTCATCGTGTATCGCACGCCGAATCCCGTGACCTTGGTCGGAACGTGGCCGAGCCCGCCGTCCTTGTCGCCGGAACTCAGATCGATGTGTATCCACGGCGTGTCGTTTTCGAGGAATTCGTTGAGAAAACTCGCGGCGAGGATGTGATCGCCGAGGCCCTTCACGGTGCATTGCTTGAGATCGGCGACATTGCTTTTGAGTTCGTCCAGGAACTCACCGCCCAGCGGAAACGGCCAGACGCGCTCGCCGCACTCGACGCCCGTGCGTTTCAGGCGCGGGTGCCATTCGGGACGATTCGTGAACACGCCGCTGTAGCGATCCGTGATGGCGTTGATGCACGACCCGGTCAGCGTCGCATAGTCGACGATGAGGCCCGGCGTGGCGCGACTCGCGAGCACGAGCGCATCCGCGAGCGCCATGCGCCCCTCGGCGTCGGTATGAATCGTCTGGATCGTCTTGCCGTTGGCGGCGGTAACGACGTCCTGGGATTTGTACGCTTCGGGACCGGTTCGATTTTCGGTGATCGCGAGCCAGCAGTCGACCGCGATCGGCAGCTCGAGCTCGGTGATCGCGATGAATGCGCCGAGAGCGACAGCGCTGCCCTGCATGTCGCCGTGCATCTCCAGCATCGACTGAAACGGTTTCAGGTTGGTACCGCCGGTATCGAAGATAATGCCCTTGCCGACGAGGCTCAGATCGGCCACCGCGTTCTTGTCCCGCGGCCGGTATTGCAAACGCACGATGCTGGCGCTGTCATTCTGGTTGCCCTGGGCGACGGCGAGGAACGCGCCGGCGCCGAGTTTCTCGAGTTCTTTCGTCGCAAGCCGCTCGTAGCGCCAGCCGTGCTGCTTCGCGAGATCCCTGACGATATCGGCGTAGCTCGGCGCATCGAGTATGTTGGGCGGCATCGACGCCAGCCAGCGCGCGAGATTGTTGCCGTGCGCCTCGGCAACCACGCGACTCAGGTCGACGTCGTCGCTGAGCCCGACCAGTCGTATGCTCCGGATCGCCGCAGGCTTCGCATGGCGTGCGTACGACGGCATCCGGTAGCCGCGCGCGAGCGCCGCGGCCAGTACGTTTTTTGCGAGCGCCGCCTGGACGTCGGCCGGAAACCCGTGCACGCAAATGCCGAGGCAGCCGGCCTTCTCGCGGGTTGCGCCGGCAACCAGTTGCCGCCCCAGCGTGAGTTGTTCGAAAGCACTCGCCGCGGCGGAAATCTTGCCGCCGATGACCAGTGTTTGCCGCTTGTTGTTCAGACGTGTGCAAAGCGCAGGCGACGTCCCTGTCCGCCGCCGCCGGGCCGCGGCCTGCAGCCGTTGACCCTGTGGCAGCGCACGCCAGACGTCGGACTTCGTCCGTTCGGGAAGTATCAAGAGTAACTGATCGATTGACGCACACAGCTTGCTCGTAACCGGGCCCGTGTGCTGCGAGATGCGAATGTCGCGATCGTTATTCAGTAGTGGGTGCATTGAAATTTCCTTGAGTGAGCTTGACCAGCACGGTGCAAACCCGGAACATCGCTTTTTCAACGTGGAGTGCGCGTTTCGGCGCAATCGTGCGATGATCCTAGCAGGACGCCCCACCGAATTCACGCGACAGCATTGCCGGCTACTGACCTGAGCTTGTAGAGGTCCCATGACCAATTTCAATACGTTTGACGATATCGATCCGGTAGAAACCGGCGAGTGGCTCGAATCGATCGATTCGGTATTGTCGCAGCACGGTCCGGAGCGGGCGCATTTCCTGCTCAACAGGATGATCGACTTCGCTCGTCGGTCGGGGGCCTACCTGCCGTACAGCCCGAACACGGCCTATATGAACACGATCTCGCCCGGCCGCCAGCCACCCTATCCCGGCGATCGGGCGCTCGAGCGACGCATCGAGGCCTATGTTCGGTGGAACGCGATGGCCATGGTCGTACAGGCGAACCGCATCAATACCGAATACGGTGGCCACATTTCGAGCTACGCGTCCTCGGCGACGCTCTACGAGGTCGGTTTCAATCACTTCTGGC
>JBFISV010000357.1:0-2594 GCA_041608415.1 Woeseiaceae bacterium | reverse complement strand
TCGGAGGAGGCGGCCCTTGCCGACTACGGCCGCCACCTCGGCACCGCGTTTCAACTCGTGGACGATGCGCTCGATTTCAACGCCTCGCCGTCGGAACTCGGCAAGAACCTCGGCGACGATCTGGCCGAGGGCAAACCGACGCTGCCGCTGATTTACGCAATGCAGGCCGGCACGGCCGCGGAACTCGAGATGATTCGCGAAGCCATCATTCGCGGCGGACTGGATCGGCTCGAGTCGATCCAGGCGGTCATTGAATCGACGGGGGCCCTCCAGTACACTGCGGCGCGCGCCCAGGAAGCGGCCGACCTCGCGCTTGCCGCGCTGGCCGACATGCCGGATTCGGCACACAAGCAGGCCCTGATCGCGATCGCGGAATTCGCCGTGCGACGACGCTCGTGAGATCGCGGTACTGGCACAGCCGGACACGCTGGACGACACAATGTACGGGGTATAGCTCAGCCTGGTAGAGCGCTATCTTCGGGAGGTAGAAGTCGCTGGTTCGAATCCAGTTACCCCGACCAATCCAGACGCGACAAGCAAGGTTGCCGCCATGAAACCTGCCAGGTCCGCCGACGCCTATTTCCGCGAGGCCGAAACGTGGCCGCGCGAGCTTGCAAAGCTTCGCAAAATCCTGCAATCCACTGCACTGACCGAAGAGGTGAAATGGGGCGGCCCGTGCTACACCTACCGGGGCAAGAATGTCGTCGGCATCGGCGGTTTCAAATCCTATTTCGGGCTGTGGTTTCACCAGGGCGCACTGCTCGAAGACGACGCCGGCGTTCTGATCA
Source organism: Woeseiaceae bacterium (assembly GCA_041608415.1). Taxonomy (GTDB): domain Bacteria; phylum Pseudomonadota; class Gammaproteobacteria; order Steroidobacterales; family Woeseiaceae; genus UBA1847. The sequence continues at coordinate 1,806 of JBFISV010000357.1, read as the reverse complement.
ACGCGCAGCGCGGCAAGACACGCGGCCTTCGCCAGTGGCGCATGCATTCGGCAATCGACATACAGCCAACGCTCATCAAGCGTTATGTCCGCGAGGCGATCGCTCTTGTCGACGCCGGCAACGAGATCACGGCCGACCGCACGAAGCCCGTCGTCGTGCCGGATGAATTGAATAAAGCGATGCGACGAGTCAAAGGCGCCACAGCGGCTTTTCGCGCCCTGAGAAGAGGCCTGCAGCGCGAATATGCCGACTACATCCGCGACGCAAAGCGCGACGACACGAAGCAGCGCCGCATAGAAAAGATCCTGCCTATGATCGGCAAGGGCATCGGTCTCAACGACAAATACCGTTGACTGTTGCTGCAATCGAAACACGCATCAGACGGAAACTGGGTCAGCGAGAGCGCGTCGCACGCGTGAATTTTCCGGGCCTGCCCGGATCGTTCACGGGTCAGGCGGTTGGCCTGATGTTCGCGTTGAGGCGAAACAGGTTCTCCGGGTCGTAGCGTTTCTTGAGCGCGAGCAGGCGGTCGAAATTGCCCTGGTAATTGCTGTTGATGACGCGCTGCGGCTCGTTCGATACTTCGTTCGTATACCAGCCGTCGGTGAATCGCTCGAGCGTCTGCCAGCAGCTGCGCAGATACGCGACGTGAGGGCCGCCGTCGGTGCTGAGCGGCCAATTGATCATGAGCATCATGTTGGCCAGCGAGCCGCGATGGGCGAATGCCGTCGCGTCGGCCGGCACCCGGCCGATCGCACCGCCGGAATGCTGGAAATACAGCATCGTATTGCGCCCGGGATCCGGCTCGAAACCGTCCACGATGCCGTCGACGAGATCCTGCACAATGGCGTCCACGAAGCCGGATTTGAGGTACTCGCCGGAGTTTCGCGGGTCCGAATCGTCCCAGCTTTGCTGCACGCGGACGTAGTCGGCAGGCCCGACGGTGTCGACCATGGGTTTGCCGAGTTTGGCGAGCGGCGCGAGCACCGCGTCGGCCCTGGCGGCGGGCCCCGTGTAGCAGAGGCTGAGACCCGCCATCGGGCTTCCCGCGCCGCCCGCGGGCGCCATGAGCAGGCAGTCACAGTACAGTTCGTCCGGCGCCACAGCCGCAAATTCGGAGTAGAAACCCAGGACATCGCGGGCGCGATCGAGCGGGAAAAACAGCTCGCCCGCCACGACCTGGCGCTGCATCGGGTGCAGGTCGAACTCGAAGTTCGTCACCACGCCGAAATTTCCGCCGCCGCCGCGAACGCCCCAGAACAGATCCGGGTTCTCATCCGCGCTCGCGCGACGCAGTTGTCCATCCGCCGTAACGATGTCCACGGCGCTGACGTTATCGAGCGCGAGGCCGAAGCGCCGCGCCACCCGGCCGAAGCCGCCGCCGAGCGTGAGTCCGCCGATCCCGGTGTGGGATACCGTGCCCGCGGTCGTTACAAGCTCGAAAGCCATCGATTCGCGGTCCAGTTCGGCCAGCAGGCTGCCGCCGGCGATCCAGGCCTTCTTCGCATTCGGGTCGACGCGCGCGTGTCGCAGCGTCGACAGATCGATCTGCAGGCCGCCGTCGCAGGTCGACTTCCCGGCGTAGGAGTGTCCGCCGCACTTCACCGCCAGCAACAGGCGATGCGCGCGCGCGAAATCGACCGCATGGCGAACGTCGGTCGCGCCGCTCGGCTGCACGATGAGCGCCGGGTGTTTGTCGATGCCGGCATTCAGGACTCGCCGCGCCGTATCGTAGCCGTCGTTGCCCGGCAACAACAGGGCGCCCCGCAGGCTCTCGGCCAGTTCGGTCACGGTCTTGCGATCGAG
>JBFISV010000356.1:0-2598 GCA_041608415.1 Woeseiaceae bacterium | reverse complement strand
GGTCGCGAAAACGCACAATGTCCCGATCATCGGGCAGGGCGGCATCACGACGCCCGAGGATGCGATCGAGTTCCTGATCGCGGGCGCGGCCGCGGTCGGCGTCGGCACCGCGCTGTTCTACGACCCGCTGATCTGCAGGAAAATCAACTCAGGGCTAGCCGATTACCTCGACCGGCACGGCTTCGAGTCGGTCGGCGAACTCGTCGGTACGCTGAACACGTAAACTACGGAGGGCGGCAGCGGTGATCGCTGCGGGCCGGGATCGACTTTGTATGTAGGGTTTCGAGCGAGGTTGCGATGGATTATCTGCTTTCCCTGTTGACGGACCCGGCCGCGTGGGCCGCGTTCGCGACGCTCATCGTCATGGAAGTCGTGCTCGGCATCGACAACCTGATTTTCATCTCGATACTGTCGAACAAGCTGCCCGAGCAGCAGAGGGCCAGGGCGCGCAGAATCGGAATCTCGGCCGCGCTCGTGCTGAGGCTGCTGCTGCTCGCGGCGGTCGCCATCATCGTCAAGCTCACGGCGCCGGTGTTCGAGGTCTTCGGCCAGGCCTTCTCGTGGAAAGACCTGATCCTGATCGCGGGCGGCCTGTTTCTCGTCTGGAAAGCGACGACCGAGATCCACAATACGGTCGATGCGGACGAGGGCCCGGATCATCTCAATCCGTCGGTCGCCGCAACCAGCGTCGGCGCAACGATCGCCCAGATCCTGCTGCTGGACCTCGTTTTCTCGCTCGACAGCATCATCACGGCCGTCGGCATGACCCCGCACATCCCGATCATGGTGGTCGCCGTCATCATCTCGGTCATGGCGATGCTGCTGGCCGCCAACCCGCTGGGCGAATTCATTCACAACAACCCGACCATCGTCATGCTGGCGCTGGCCTTCCTGCTCCTGATCGGCACGACGCTCATCGCCGAGGGCTTCGGCTCGAACGTACCGAAAGGTTACATCTATGCGGCGATGGCGTTTTCGGCGTTCGTCGAAGGGCTCAACATGATGGCGAGGCGAGCGCGGCGCAAACGCGCGGCGCAAACGGCCAAAGCGCCGCCCGCCAGCTGATAGGATTGCGGCGGAAAGCCCATGACCCGTTGCGGCCCATCGGTCCCGACCTGTAGATCTCGTGGTAATGACCCGGGAGATGCGGCATGAACGCGATGCGCGAGCGTGCGAAAGAATATTTTCCGACCGTGCTGCTGACGCTGCTCAGCATCGTGCAGGCGTTCGCACTGGAACTGCTCTGGTCTTACCTGCGCGAGACGAGCCTGCTGTTCGAATTGTCATGGCTTGCCGCGATTTCGTGGCTGCAGATTCTCGCCACGTTCCTGGGCCTCGTTCTGATCTGGGTCGTCTACGCGAGCAGCGTGATGCGGTTTCGCTGGGTGCCCGTGACGAGCGATTCCGTGTACCCGTTCCTCATCGGCATCATGGAGTTCACGCTGATCGAGACGCTGGGCCCCGACAGCATCGGGCTGTGGCTGATACTCCTCGGGGTGATCTTCGCGGTGATGACGCTCGTCTCGCACGCGAACATGCGGCGCGCGCGACAGGATCCAGACAACCGCATTTTTTTCGAGCAATACGACCCCGCGAAGCTGCCCGACTTTTATCCGCAGTTGATCATCGTGGCCGTTCTCATGCTGGCTGGTCTGTACCTGCTTTTGAGCGGCAACCAGGGAGCGTTTGCGCTGCTCGCCGTGCTCGCGACAATTTGTTTGCTGGGATGGCAGTTCCATGCGGTGGCCCTGTTCTGGAGGCGTACCGTGACCGACGCACCGGATGTGTGACCCTCGGAGACCATTTATCCAGCTCGGCGGATGCGATTGTTGTCTCTCGATGCTCCGCGCAGCATTGAACAAGTAAACTGTCCCCGGAGGTCCCGGAGTTTAAACGGGGATAAGCGATGACAAAAACGACGACGACGATTTTCCTGCTGCTGCTCGTATTCGGTCTCGCCGCTGCCGAGGAACGCCCGCGTGCCCGCGACGTCGGCCTCGTCGTCGGGATCTTTCCTCCGGGCGAACTCAATGCGATCACTGACGTCGACGGCGTACGTGTCGGGCATACCACGATCATCGAGGGCGATGACATCCGCACGGGCGTCACAGCGATCATTCCTGCGCCCGGCAACCTCTACACGCACCCGGTGCCGGCATGGATTCACGTCGGCAACGGCTACGGCAAGCTCGTCGGCGAGACGCAGGTGCGTGAGTTCGGCGAGATCGAAACGCCGATTCTTTTGACCTGCACACTGTGCGTCTGGAGCGCCGCGAACGCGCTAAAGGACTGGGTCTACGAGCAGCCCGGCATGGGCGAGCACACGGTCAACCCGGTCGTCGGCGAGACCAACGATTCAGAAGTCAACGACATGTGGGCGGACCCCGTGCGGCGCGAACACGTCTTCGCCGCGCTGAACAACGCATCGCGCGGCCCGGTCGCGGAGGGCAGCGTCGGTGCGGGGACCGGGACGCAGGCGTTCGGCTGGAAAGGCGGCATCGGCACGAGTTCGCGCGTGTTGCCCGAGTCGCTCGGCGGCTACACGCTCGGCGTGCTCGTGCAGACGAACTACGGCGGCGTGCTGACGATGAACGGCGC